>CALPYQ020000258.1 GCA_943327965.2 Singulisphaera sp. GP187 | reverse complement strand
TGGCGGGCGCAGAGTTGGCCATCGTCACACCCATTGCGGGAACCACGCGCGATGTCGTGCAACAAACCATTCAAATTGAAGGTGTGCCGGTTCACATCATTGACACGGCGGGCCTTCGGGAAGGCGAGGGCATCGATGAGGTTGAGAAAATTGGCATTCAACGCGCTTGGGAACAAATTGCAGCGGCTGACGCTGTTTTGTTTTTGCACGACCTTACCCGTCAACACCTGCCGGAATATGTTCATGCCGATGCACAAATTGAAGAGGCCTTGACACAGCAAGTGCCCCAGGGTGTGACCTTACTGCACGTTTGGAACAAGTGCGACATTGCCGATCAAAACCATGTGGCATTGCGCAATCAAGATCCCCTGACCGCCATCGATTTGTCCGCGAAAACAGGTCAAGGCATTGAACAGCTTCGATCAAAATTGTTGGAAGCTGCCGGCTGGCAACCTGTGGCTGAGGGTTTGTATTTGGCGCGTGCAAGACATGTTCAGGCGCTTGAGCGCGTGCAATCGCACCTTGAGTGGGCAGACGCGCATTTGCGTGCGCAAGCTCAATCGCTCGACCTGTTGGCCGAAGAGTTGCGCCTGTCACAAAGCGCGTTAAACGAGATCACTGGCGAGTTCAGCGCCGACGATTTACTGGGCGTCATTTTCTCCAGTTTCTGTATCGGAAAATAAACGCATGGCTGCCAAAAATCCCATCGATCGGCCAGCGCCGCAAAGTCCCAAATCGCTGAGTGGACTCATTCCATTTCTAAAACCTTATCGCCTCCAAATTGGTTTGGCCTTGGTCTTTTTAGTTTTGGCGGCGGCTTCTACGTTGGTGTTTCCAATTGCACTTCGGCAATTGATTGACAACGGCCTTCAAAACCCCGACCCCGGCGCACAAGCCATGGCCTTGCGTGGCAACTTTCTCATGCTGTTTGGGGTTGCTGTGGCGTTGGGTTTGTTTTCAGCCGCTCGGTTTTTTACAGTCAGCTGGCTGGGCGAGCGCGTCACCACCGATTTGCGCAACGCTGTCTATGGTCACGTTTTAAAACAGAGCCCTGCATTTTTTGAAACCACACCCACCGGTGAAGTCATCAGCCGCTTGGTGGCAGACACCACCTTGGTTCAAACGGTAGTGGGCAGCTCCCTTTCCATGGGTCTGCGAAATGCCGTCATGGGCATGGGCGCTTTGGGCATGCTGGTTTGGGCCCATCCAACGGTCATGTTGCAATTGGTTGTCACCGTGGTTTTGGTGGTGTGGCCCGCCACCATTTACGGTCGCCGAGTGAGGCGTCTATCGCGCGCCAGTCAAGACCGCGTGGCCGACAGCAGCAGCATTGCCACAGAAATATTGAACGCCATGCCTGTGGTTCAAAGTTACACCGCTGAAGATCGTGAGTCCCAACGTTTTGCAACAGCCACAGAGCAAGGTTTTCAAACAGCCATTCGCAGAACCCGTGCGCGCTCGGTGTTGGTGGCTTTCATCATCATTGCCAATGCCGCATTTTTATTGTGGGGCTTGTATCAAGGCACGCAATCTGTGTTGGCGGGCGACTTGTCTGCTGGTCAATTGGGCCAAGCTGTTTTGTATGTGATTATTTTTGCAGGTGCAGTGGCTGTCTTGGGCGAAACCTATGGCGACATGCTCAGGGCCGCTGGTGCCACCGAGCGATTGATGGAATTGCTAGGCAGCACATCGCCGGTTCAGTCGCCTACAAATCCTGTGGTGTCCAATCCGCCTAGCAGTGGCAGTACCGTTCAATTTGAAGGCCTTCAATTTAACTATCCATCGCGGCCTTCTCAAATGGCATTGCAAGATTTTTCTGTTGCAATTCAAGCAGGACAAACGGTGGCTTTGGTAGGCCCAAGCGGCGCCGGCAAAACAACCTTGTTTGCGCTTTTGCTGCGTTACTACGATCCACAACAAGGTCAGATTTTATTGGATGGCATTCCCATTCAAAATCTCAGCTTGCACGATTTGCGACAGCGCATTGGCATCGTGCCGCAAGAGCCTGTTTTGTTTTCCAACAGCGCATTAGAAAACATCCGCTACGGCAAACCCGACGCCACGGATGAAGAAGTTCGCGCTGCTGCTGTTGCCGCATTTGCCGACGAATTCATTGTCGATTTACCCGAGGGCTACAACACCTTTTTGGGCGAGCGCGGGGTGCGTTTGTCGGGCGGCCAACGGCAGCGCATTGCCATTGCGCGGGCCATCCTGAAGAATCCACCGCTGTTGCTTTTAGACGAGGCCACCAGCGCTTTGGATGCGCACAGTGAGCGCATGGTGCAAGCTGCGCTAGAGTCTGCCATGCGCGGCCGAACTACCTTGGTGATTGCACACCGTTTGGCCACTGTTCAAAAAGCCGACAACATTTTGGTGCTCGAGCATGGCCGCTTGGTGGAGCAGGGCAAGCATGCCGAGTTGGTGCAGCTGGGCGGTGTTTATGCCGGCTTGGCTGCGCTTCAATTCAATGCCCTTCAAAGTCCACCAAGGTAAACAGTGGCAGGCCTGCTTCTTTGAGTTTGACCGAACCACCCAGCTCTGGCAGGTCGACAATGGCGGCCCCTTCAATGACTTCTGCGCCCAATTTTTCAAGCAGTTTCATACCGGCCATCATGGTGCCGCCTGTTGCAATCAGGTCATCAATTAACAGCACCCGTTGACCGCGCTTGACAGCATCGGTGTGCAACTCAACGGTGGCCGTGCCATATTCAAGCTCGTATGTTTCCTCGACTGTTGTAAAGGGGAGCTTGCCTTTTTTTCGAATGGGGACAAAACCCACATTCAATTCATAGGCCACCACCGCGCCCAAAATAAAACCCCGCGCATCCAACCCCGCCACCACATCGGGCCGCATGGCGGGCGTCATGTAACGGTGCACAAAGGCATCAATCAAGATCCGAAAAACACGCGGGTTTTGCAACAAAGGGGTGATGTCGCGAAACTGCACACCCGCCACCGGCCAGTCTGGCACCGTACGGATGTTGTTTTTTAAATAGTCGTTCACTGACAAAGGCACCTCGGCCCCAATTTCGCGCATTGCTTTCACTCCCTTGTGGTATTTGCTGCCACCCTGTCATCATAGTCACGCTTGACGCCATCCCTCGTTAAAATAAGCACATGACCTTCAATCCCGATCAAGCCCTCCAACTCGCTCGCGAGACTTTGGACATTGAAGCCGAGGCCCTGATGGGACTCAAATCTCGGCTCGACGCGCGCTTTTCTCAAGCCGTCCAAATGATGTTGAATGTGCAAGGCCGCGTGGTGGTCACAGGCATGGGCAAAAGCGGTCACATCGGCTCCAAAATAGCCGCCACCTTGGCTTCAACGGGCACACCCGCCATGTTTGTTCACCCCGGCGAAGCCAGCCACGGCGATCTGGGCATGATCAAAGCCATTGACTTGGTCTTGGCCATTTCTAACAGCGGCGAAAGCGACGAGTTGGTGTCTATCTTGCCGGTCCTCAAACGCTTGGGCGTGCCACTCATCGCCATGACAGGCGGCTTGACATCGGCCTTGGCGCAACATGCAGACGTGGTGTTAGACAGCAGCGTCAGCAAGGAAGCTTGCCCACTTAATTTGGCCCCCACCGCCAGCACCACAGCCCAACTGGCCTTGGGCGATGCCTTGGCCGTGGCCTTGCTAGACGCGCGTGGTTTTAAAGCAGAAGACTTTGCACGCTCACACCCCGGTGGCTCTTTGGGCAGGCGCCTTTTGACGCATGTCAGCGATGTCATGCGCAAAGACGATCAAGTGCCTAGCGTTCTGCCAAGCGCCAGCTTTTCAGAACTGATGCAAGAGATGAGCCGA
>CALPYQ020000257.1 GCA_943327965.2 Singulisphaera sp. GP187 | reverse complement strand
GACAGCAGAGACGCGCGGGCCAAGCGAGTGGTGTTTACAGAGACGGGCCTCGCCTGGCTGGCGGCTTTTCAAATGGCCGTGGCACAAGCAGAGAGCGAGTTCAAGGACTCAGTCGGTGTGGAAATTGCCACAGTCGTGGCCTTGGGCTTGGAGGCCTATTGCATGTAAATGGGGCATGTGAAATAGGGTCTGGCAATGACGCTCAAGATAGACGCTCGGAAGTAACGGAGGTCACTGAGGTCACAGAGCCAAGAATGTTTCTGTGAATTGCACGCAGACTCGCCTAAAATTTGATAACAGCCAAACAGGCATAAAAAACCGAACTCAAAAAACCGGGAGACAGACATGCGCATTTTGATTGCAGAAGACGATCAGGTATTGGCCGATGGCTTGCTGAGAAGTTTACGCAGCGCAGGTGCCGCAGTAGACCACGTGGCCAGTGGTTCTGAGGCCGATGCAGCACTCCTGACCAACAACGAGTTTGATTTGCTCATCCTCGATTTGGGTTTGCCGAAAATGCACGGCCTTGAGGTGCTCAAAAAATTACGTGCCAGAGGCTCCACATTGCCGGTCCTTATTTTGACGGCCGCCGACAGCGTTGAAGAGCGCGTCAAAGGCTTGGATTACGGCGCAGACGACTACATGGCCAAGCCATTTAGTTTGCAAGAACTGGAAGCAAGGGTTCGCGCTTTAACGCGCCGAGGCATGGGCGGCGCAACATCCCAAATCAAGCATGGCCCGCTCATCTACGATCAATCGGGCCGCGTTGCCACCATCGACGGCAAGATGGTTGAGTTGTCTGCACGCGAGTTGGGTTTGCTGGAGGTTTTGTTGCAGCGCGCAGGGCGTTTGGTTAGCAAAGATCAGTTGGTCGAGCGCTTGTGTGAGTGGGGTGAAGAGGTCAGCAACAACGCGATTGAAGTCTACATTCACCGCTTGCGCAAAAAAATTGAAAAAGGGCCCATTCGAATTGCAACCGTGCGCGGCCTTGGTTACTGCTTAGAAAAAATTCCTGGCTAAGCAAGCCATTCATCCGCTTGTTTGAATGAAGCCTAAAAATTGGCAGATGTCCTTATTTCGCCGCGAGCAACGCTCGCTGTTTGGCGAGATATTGGACTGGATGCTCACCCCATTGTTGCTGCTGTGGCCCGTCAGCCTGGCACTCACTTGGCTGGTTGCGCAGGGCCTTGCCAACAAGCCCTTCGACCGGGCCTTGGTCCACAACGTGCAAGCTTTAGCCCAGTTGGTCAAGCTCAGCCCCGATCAACAGCGCATTCAATTTAATTTGCCACAACCTGCCAGTGAACTGTTGCGGGCGGACGATTCCGACTTGGTGTACTACCAAGTGATCGGCCCCAGCGGAGAATTGCTAGGTGGTGACCGCGAATTGCCATTGCCGCAAGACGACGAAAAATCAGGCAGCTACGAAGTCAAAATTCGTGACGATGAAATGCGCAGTTTAGAGGTGCGTGTGGCTTATACCTGGGTGGCCTTGGCCACTGAAAAATCACACGTCGGATCGGTCTTGGTTCAGGTTGCAGAGACGCGTGAAAAAAGATCGGTCTTGGCCACTGAAATTATCAAAGGCGTGATGTTGCCGCAATTTGCCATCTTGCCTTTGGCGGTGCTCTTGGTTTGGTTGGCATTGGTGCGGGGCATTAAGCCCTTGTCTGAATTGGAAGAGCGTATTCGCGCTAGAAAATCAGACGATCTCAGTCCCTTGGACGAAAAGGCCGTGCCGCTAGAAGTTGCGCCTTTGGTGTCGTCGGTCAACGATTTGTTGGGGCGTTTGAAAGATTCGATATCAACGCAAAAAAGATTTTTAGCCGATGCGGCGCATCAATTGAAAACGCCGTTGGCTGGATTGCGCATGCAGGCCGATTTGGCACAAAGAAAAGATGCCAGCGAAGATGAGCTTAAACATTCCTTGAAGCAAATTGGTCGCGCCAGCGTGCAAGCCACGCACACGGTGAATCAGTTGCTGTCTCTTGCGCGGGCCGAGGGCGGTGGTGCGATAGACCTCCAGTCTTGCGACATGGAGGCCTTGATCAGCGAGGTACTGGATGACTCGCTGCCGCGCGCCATGGAAAAAGGTTTGGACTTGGGCTACGACGGTGTCTCGGACCATGACAAACGCCGTTTGCTGAAAGTACAAGGCAACCCCACCTTGCTGAAAGAAATGATTCGCAACTTGGTTGACAACGCCATTCACTACACGCCCAGTTCTGAGGACAGGCTAGGCGTGATTACGGTCCGTCTGTTGGTTGACCCCTACAGCCAAGCCTTGGCGGTTCAAGTTGAAGACAATGGACCCGGCATTGCGGCCGCTGAAAGAGAGCGAATTTTTGAGCCCTTTTATCGCGCGTTGGGAAGCAATGTCGATGGTTCGGGTTTGGGCTTGCCCATCGTGAGAGAAATTGCGCAAAGGCACGGCGCAACTGTTTCTGTGGATGTGGCACACCCAGGTCAAACGCCTCCTGGCGCATGCTTCACCATTCGATTCGCCCGAGCTCACAATCAGTTCAAAACAAGCATCACGTGAGGGTCAATCTCTGAACCCAATGAGCTTGTTGAAAAGTGTCGATAGACAGTAGCTTCGGTGGCTTTGCCAGCTTAGGCCGCTTTGTACAGGTTCAATTGCAGACGCTCTCGCTCAATCACTTGTACCACATGCGATTGATTTGCAACCTGATTGACATGCGCCCAAAGGCTTGGATAGTCTGCCGGATTGATGCCTGCAATGCTGCCCCAGCGAGTGAGGGTCAGTGCATAGGCATCAAGCGGCCCCAAACGTTCGCCAGACAACCAGCCAGCAGGTGACAAGTGCTTCACAACCAAGCTTTCAAGCTCGGCCATCAAGCCTCTGTAAATTTGTGTGTTGAATGTTTTCAACGCTACTTGCACGTCCGTTTGGTCGCTGAATTTGTGCGGCATGAAAATGTGCGTGAAGGTGGGATGAACGGTATTGTTCATCCAGGCCAATACTTCAATCGCCTTGGCGCGCGCCACAGGCTCTGTGGGTAAAAACTTGGCGTCCGGAAACTTCTGATCGAGGTACAAAATGATGGCCACAATTTGCGTAATCACTTGATCGCCGTCAACCAAAACTGGAACCTGACCGCGCGGATTGATGGCTTTGTATTCTTCACCATTTTGCTCGCCCTTGTGTAGCTTCACCATGACAGGTTCAAAAGCGACTTCCGTCGTTTGAAGCAGAACGTGCGGGACAAACGAACAAGCGCCCGGTGAAAAATAAAGTTTCAAGCTCATGATGGTTTCCTTGTGATCAAAATATTTTCTGGCTGAATTTGTTGTGGCATGCGTGCTGGCTCGCGCACGGTCTCTGGCGCAAACCCCCATGACTGCAAGACACCTTCGCGCCAAACATAAAAGGCGGCGTTCAAAATCATCAAGACCAAAATGAACCAACGCAACTTCATGTGTTTCATCATGCACCTTGAATTGTGTTGACAGGCCGTACGCTGACTTCAGCACTGTTGATTTTCACGCGGCCATGGGTTGTGTCAATTTGCAAAACACCATCCGCATCAACGCCCTGGCATACACCCTGAAGCCCATCGCTGGTGCCAATGAGTTGGCCCAAAATGGCATCGCGTTGCGAGAATCGTTGTTGCAAAGGTGCAAAACCATGGCTTGTGAAGTCAAGCAGTATTTGTATCAAAGGTGCGGCAACGCGCTGTAGCACCAGCGGTGCTGTAGCCCCCTCCCAAAACTCATCAATACCCGTGGCAGGTGTTCGCAAGTCGTTGGCGGAGGGCTTGCGTACATTGAGCCCCACACCCACCACG
>CALPYQ020000256.1 GCA_943327965.2 Singulisphaera sp. GP187 | reverse complement strand
CTTGATTCAAACGCCGAAAACTGCAGAATTGTCACCTTCACTTCCCGCTGTACCAAACCGATGAAAGCCCGCGCACTCGCTATTGCAGGCCCCACCGCCAGTGGCAAAACTGGTTTGGCATTGGCCATCGCCGCACACCTTCAACCGCGGGGAGGCGCCGAAATCATCAGTGTGGACTCTGCCTTGGTTTACAAGGGCATGGACATTGGCACGGCCAAACCGATACCAGAAGAATTGGCGGCAGTCACACACCACTTGATTGACATTCGTGACCCATTGACGGCCTACAGTGCAGCCGAATTTGCCAGAGACGCTTTGGCTTGTGTGAACGATATTTCTAGTCGCGGCAAAATTCCTTTGTTGGTTGGCGGCACCATGTTGTACTTCAAAGCTTTGTTTGAAGGTTTGAATGACATGCCCTCTGCCAACCCCAACATCAGGGCAAGCATTCAAGCAGAAGCCGAGGCACTGGGTTGGCCGGCCATGCATGCAAAGCTTCATGAAGTCGACCCTACAAGTGCTGCGCGTCTGGCACCTGCAGACAGTCAACGCATTTCTCGCGCGCTGGAAGTTTTTAGAATCTCTGGCCAACCCATGTCGAGTTTTCAGAAAAATATTGAAACGCCTCACGCCATGAAGGCCTTGAGTGAAACCTCTGATTCATTAGATCAAGCGGGGGCTCTCAATTTCCACAATGTGCCCATGCTCAGCCTAGAACCAGACAATCGTGCTTGGTTGCACCAGCGAATTGAACAGCGCTTTGACGACATGCTGCAGCATGGCTTCTTGGAAGAAGTCAGAAAATTGCGCGCACGTGGTGACTTGTCCATTGATTTACCATCCATGCGGTGTGTTGGCTATCGTCAAGCTTGGGAAGCACTGGATGGCACGCTGCCAATGGCAGAACTTCGTGACCGCGGCGTGTTTGCAACCCGTCAATTGGCCAAACGGCAACTCACCTGGTTAAGAAGCATGACCGAGCGAAGCGTGTTGCAGGCAGATGGACCCGATGTCCTTCCAAAAGCCTTGAACTGGGTGGATGTGCAACTAGGGTGAGTCAATCCCATTGCGCCTTGCCACGCAAGGCTTTGGTTTGACCTCGCTTCACCTTGCTCTCCACTCGCTTTAACTGAGAACTGCGCGTGGGACGGGTGGCTTTGCGCTTCTTTTGAACCACAGTCGCCAACGCCAACAAATCGTGCAAACGCAACAACGCCGCCATGCGGTTCATGTCTTGGCTGCGGTGCTCTTGTGATTTGATCACGACCCAACCGCTTTGGGTAATTCTGTGATCGCGCAAGCTCAAAAGTCGCTCCTTCACATCGATGGGCAAACTCGAAGCGTGAATGTCAAAACGCAATTGAATGGCACTGGCCACTTTGTTCACATTTTGACCGCCCGGCCCTTGCGACCTGATGGCGGTGAGCTCAACCTCTTCGGGTGAAATATGAAAATTTGTCATGACAAACCCTGAATTTTTAACTTCTGAAGCCCTTGTGACTTGGGCATTGATTGTGCCTCGCGTAAACTGGGCGCTTAACTACCTCAAGGTGTCCCTATGGCCAAAGGTCAACAAAAGTCAAACAAAGAGTCCAAAAAACCAAAAAAGGACACCTCTCCCCCTAAATCGATTGCCGTTGATACGGAGCGTCCTGTGCAAAAAACCACGGCCATCATTCCACGCGGCAAGAAGCCTGTTTGAGATTTGAATGTAAAAACCGATGAGTGATTCTGCGCAAAATCTTTGGCCACACGCGGGTTATGCACAACTGAAGAAAGATTCTCGAGGTCACCTCACTGTGACCGACGATTTTCTTCGGGTCTTGCTTCTGCGCCCAGAGTTAGCGCCCATTGAGAGTTCTTGTCAGCAAGAAATTCAAATTCATGAACGCTTGTTGGAAAATCCGCGCCTTGATCTTCAAGCAGCCGACTTGGCTCTGGTGGCAGACCGTGACGCGGCTGACAACATGGCGGTCTGGCTGCGATTTCGAAATCGCATCTTGGCAAAGCCCACCTTAGAAGCCAGTTATTGGGCTTTGTTTGAAGGGCAAGGCGTCGATGTACCGCCCATCCTGGTCAATCAAATCACGCAAGTGTTGGTGCAGCACATTCTGGGCGATGACTGTTCGCCCATAGAGGCACGGGCTGCAGAGTTGCTGTTCAGAACCCAAAAAATCTCTGTCTTAGAAGACGGCTCGGTCATGGCTGCCGACAACGAAACCGTCGAGCGTCATGCCCTAGAAAGCGGCTTTGGCAGCATCGGTGAATTGCTCAAGCAAGGCGGCATTCCACTTCGCAGTGTCGATTTGGATGTCATTCAAGACAGCAACGTCGACAGTTATTGGGAACGCAGCGAGCGCTTTGACATGGTGGCTTGCCTTAACTTGGGCCAACCCCTCATTGATGCGTTTTGTCGGGTGCTTGAGCGTTGGATTGTTCATTTCACCAGCGCCAGCGTACGCATTGCAACGGCCCGAGAAATTGAAGACGCACATTGGGTCTGGCATGTCGGCCTTGATGCACAAGCCAGCAGCATGCTGAACGATTTGTACAACGGGCAAAGCATTGATGAAGACAAACAAAGACGCATGCTGTGTTTGTTTGTCTTGAACTTTGAAAACGCCAGCGACATGCGCCAAGACATTAGCGGCAAACCGGTCTATCTGGCCATGGCCATGGACCCGCAAAATCTTCTGAAAATCAAACCCCAAAACTTGCTCTTGAATTTGCCCCTTGCAAGAAGGTCTTGAACATGAATTCATCTCAGATCGTCCTGAGTTTGGTCTTGGCAACCATGGTGTTTTCAGTGGCCCTCGAGTTGCGCCTTGAAGACTTCAAACGCGTTGCCCAAGCGCCAAAGGCTGTTATTTGCGGGCTCATTCCTCAGTTCATCTTGCTCCCAGTTGCCACTTGGGCGGCCACCCTGTGGCTAGACCTGCCCCCCAATGTAGAAGCCGCCATGATTTTGGTAGCCGCCTGTCCTGGTGGTAGCCTCAGCAATGTGGTGACCCACATGGGGCGTGGCAACACAGCGCTTTCTGTCAGCATTTCCGCTGTGGCCAGCATCATTGCGCTCTTTGCAACGCCCTTCAATTTCAGTTGGATGATGGCCGCCAATCCCGAAACCGCCTCTTGGCTCAAAGAGCTCTCCATCGATGCCTCAGGCATTTGGATCAGCTTGTTTTTGCTGCTGGGCGTCCCCCTCAGCCTTGGCTTGTTGGCGTCTCATCGCATGCCAGCATTAACCGAGCGCATTCGAAAACCTTTGGGCAATTTTTCGTTGATTGCGCTGTTGTTGTTCATCGTGGCAGGTCTCATCAAAGAGCGTCAGTTGCTCACTTTGGGTTTACTGCCCACATTGCTGCTGGTGGTTTTGCACAACGCCAGTGGTTTGTTTTTTGGCTGGCTGACCAGCCAGCTGATGGGCGTGAGCGAGCGCGATCGCCGTGCAGTCATGATTGAAGGTGGTATGCAAAATTCCGGCTTGGCCCTGGGCATCATTGCGGTTCAATTTAACAGCGACATCGGCATGGTGACTTTGGCCAGCCTTTGGGGTATTTGGCACATTGTGAGTGGCATGTCTTTGGCGTATGTGTGGAGAAGAAAAGATGCTCGATTGCTTAATTAAAAACGGCACGATTGTCGACGGTACAGGTCAAAAACCTTTCATTGCAGACCTTGGCATACAAGGCGGGCGCATTACCCACATGGGTCAAATCAATGAAGCGGCCAAAGAGACCTTTGACGCTACTGGTCTTTGGATCACACCCGGCTTTGTTGACTTGCACACGCACTACGATGGTCAAGTCACT
>CALPYQ020000255.1 GCA_943327965.2 Singulisphaera sp. GP187 | reverse complement strand
ACCGCCAGCAAACCCGCCAAATTAATCCAGTGGCGCGCAGGGAGCAGCAAAGGACTGCCGCCAATGCGGCCCGACAACTTGCCGAAAGCTGCTATGGAGCCAGAAAAAGTGACAGCACCGATGAAGATACCGATGTAGATTTCCATTGCATGAATGGCGTGGGCAGCGCCCTCAAAGCCTTTTGTTGCTTCAGGGTCAACGTAAGTGGCGTACCCGACCAGCACAGCGGCCATACCAACCATGCTGTGCATCAAGGCGACCAATTCTGGCATTTGTGTCATCTGAACTGAGCGTGCGGCATACAAACCAATGGCACCGCCAACGACCAAGCTGCCGACGATCCAAGGTGTGCCCGCTGCAGTGACTTGGGGGCCAAGCACGGTGGCCAAAATGGCCAAGGTCATGCCGATCATGCCGTAGAGATTGCCACGGCGTGCGGTTTCCTGGTTGGACAAACCGCCTAGGCTGAGGATGAAGAGGATGGTTGCACCAATGTAAGCAACCGTGGACAAGTTAGAGCTCATGAATTGTGTCTTCCAATTTATTTTCTGAACATCGCCAGCATGCGCTGAGTGACCGCAAAGCCACCAAACATATTGATAGCGGTGAGCACCAAGGCGAGTGAAGCCAACACGATGATGAGCGTATTGGGACGCGCAGCCGCATTGGCCATGGGAGAGATCTGCACCAAAGCCCCAATGGCAATGATGGAGCTAATGGCGTTGGTCACACTCATGAGCGGCGTGTGCAAGGCCGGTTTAACGTTCCAAACCACCATGTAACCGACAAAGCAAGCCAGCACAAAAACAGTAAAGTGCGAAAGAAACGCAGCGGGTGCATAAGCACCCACCAAGAAAAACAAAACCGCGGTGATGCCAGCAACAATTGCCAACTTACCGGCTGGCATAGGACCAGAAGCTTCACCATGACCATGGCCTTTTTTGGCCACTGGCGCAGTTGCAGCTTTAGGCGCTGGTTTGGCCGCAACAACCAATGGCGGCGCAGGCCATGTGATAGCCCCTTCTTTGATGACAGTCAGTCCGCGAATGGCATCGTCTTCCATGTTGACATTAATGACACCATCTTTGGTTTTGCAAAGCTCTTCGGTCAAGCGAAACAGGTTGGTGCCATACAGCGTCGACGACTGTCGTGCCATGCGCGAAGCCAGGTCGGTGTAGCCGACGATGGTGACACCGTGCTTGACCACTGCCTGACCTGGTTCGGTCAATTCGCAGTTACCACCTTGCTCGGCGGCCATGTCAACAATGACGCTGCCGGGCTTCATGTTTTTCACCATTTCAGCGGTGATCAGCTTAGGCGCTGGTTTGCCTGGAATGAGCGCAGTGGTAATGATGATGTCGCACTCTTTGGCTTGTTGGGCATACATCTCGCGCTGGGCTGCTTGAAAGCCCTCGCTCATGACCTTGGCATAACCACCACCGCCCGAGCCTTCTTCCTCATAGTTGACCTTGACGAACTCGCCACCCAGTGACACCACTTGGTCGGCCACTTCAGCGCGAGTGTCGTTGGCGCGAACGATGGCGCCCAAACTGGCAGCCGCACCAATGGCGGCCAAGCCTGCCACGCCCGCACCTGCAATAAAGACTTTGGCAGGCGGCACTTTGCCTGCTGCCGTAATTTGACCATTGAAGAAACGACCAAAGGCACCTGCCGCTTCAATGACGGCGCGGTAGCCGCTGACACCCGCCATAGAGGTCAGTGCATCCATTTTTTGCGCACGGCTTAGCGTGCGCGGCAACGCATCAATTGAAAGCGCTGTGACTTTTTTGGCCGCCAGTTGCTGCATCAAATCGGGGTTTTGAGCAGGCCACAAGAAGCCAATCAACGTCTGGCCTTCGTGCATGAGGTTGACTTCCTCTGCCGTGGGGGCACGGACCTTGAAGACAATGTCACTGCCGCTCCAAAGGGCTGCAGCATTTTGGGCGATGCTGGCACCGGCTTCTTCAAAGGCTTGATCAGACAGATCGGCCAGCTCTCCCGCACCTTTTTCGACCACCACCTGAAAGCCAAGTTTAGTCAGCTTGGTAACAACATCGGGTACGGTAGCAATACGCTTTTCACCAGGGAAAATCTCTTTGGGAACACCAATGCGTTGCGGCTTGGGCAAAGCGTTGCTTTCTTGGGGGGCGTCACTTGGATGGACAGTGGTCATAGAAATCTCAATTAAAGTGTGAAATGATGGATTGCGGTTGTGTGTTTAGAAGCGGCCAATCGACGATGTCGCTTTTGAACATTCAATTCTTTGGATCCCGCTCTGAATATCGCTTGCTTTCATTTCGTTTCCATTTCAGTGGAACGAAGAAAATCAAAGTCGCATCCGGCATCGGCTTGCATCACGTGGTCTTGGTAAAGTTTGGCATAACCTCGTTCAGGTGTTGCACCACGCGCTGGCAATTCTGCGCGACGACGTGCCAATTCGGCTTCATCAACGAGCAGGTCAACTCGGCGCTCCTTCACAGACAAGCGAATTCGATCACCATTGCGCACCAGTGCCAATGGACCGCCTGCTGCTGCCTCAGGCGTAACGTGCAAGACGATGGTGCCGAATGCAGTTCCACTCATACGGGCGTCAGAAATGCGCACCATGTCTTTGACGCCAGCCATTGCCAGCTTCTTCGGAATTGGAAGATAGCCTGCTTCGGGCATGCCGCTGCCGCTGGTTGGGCCTGCATTTTGCAAAACCATGATGTCGTCTGCTTGAATGTCCAGATCGGGATCGTCAACCCGTTCAGAAAGGTCTTGCAAAGAAGTAAAGACAACTGCGCGCGCTTCTTTCTCGAACAGTGTTTTGTCAGCTGCAGATCTTTTCAGGATGGCACCTCCTGGCGCTAGTGAGCCAAAAAGTGCAACCAACCCGCCCACGGGTTCAATGGGCTCAGAGGCCTTACGGACGACGCGATGGTCGACCCAAGCACCTTCCTCAGCAGCAAGGCGCTCACCCAGTGTTTCGCCAGTGACAGACACAGTGTCCAGATGCAATAGCGGCTTGAGCTCTCGAAGCAAAGCGCTCATGCCACCTGCCGCATAAAAGTCTTCCATGTAGTTGTCGCCTGTTGGCTTCAGGTCGACGAGTACAGGGGTTGTATCGCTCAATTCATTGAGGTCGTGCAAAGAAACGGGAATACCCAGACGCCCAGCGATGGCCGTCAAATGAATGATCGCGTTGGTACTGCCACCCAAAGCAAGCAGGACACGAAGCGCATTTTGCACAGACTTTGTTGTAATGACTTGGCTAGGTCGAATAGGGTTTTGAATCAAACGAACAGCGTGTGCGCCACTGGCCTCGGCAGCACGCAAGCGATCGGCATGCACAGCCGGTATGGCCGCCGTGCCGGGCAAGGACATGCCAAGAGTTTCTGCAATACACGCCATGGTGCTTGCAGTACCCATCACAGCACAGGTACCTGCTGTGGTAGCCAATCGGCCTTCGACGAGGTCAATGGTTTTGCGTTCAATTTTGCCAGCGCGGTAGCTACCCCAAAATCTGCGGCAGTCTGTACAAGCTCCCAAGCGTTCGCCTTCGTGACGACCGGTCATCATGGGTCCAGTGACCAGCTGAATTGCAGGAACATCAGCCGCAGCCGCGCCCATCAGTTGCGCGGGTACTGTTTTGTCGCAACCCCCGATCAGTACAACCGAATCCATCGGTTGTGCACGGACCATTTCCTCAACATCCATGCTCATCAGATTGCGGAACATCAAACTGGTTGGGCTTAGAAAAACCTCACCCAGAGAAATGGTGGGGAACTCAATTGGCAATCCGCCAGCAGCCAACACACCGCGTTTGACAGCTT
>CALPYQ020000254.1 GCA_943327965.2 Singulisphaera sp. GP187 | reverse complement strand
ATGGCGCATTCACAGATATTGAATCTGTGTTCAATGCGGCCACAGCCGATGCCGCGGCCCTTGATTCGCTCTGGACGATGGCAACTGAATTGCTCGAGACACTTTGCGCTTCTACCATTTGAGCTTGCGCCTGCACGGAAGCTGGCTGCTCAGTGGACACGGCATTGATTGCTGAATTCAATGTCGTTGAATTGGGCGTTGAATTGGGCGCTGTCTGGGACGCCAAATCATTGGCAGCCAAGTTGGTTTGACTTTGTAAAGGGCTGCCAAGCGTTGAAGGTTTGCTGTCTAAAGGCTTCAGCTCTAAAGGCAGCTCGCCAACAGACCTTGAACTTTCAATGGCCTGTTGGGCTACGGCATCGATGGACGGTGCTTGCGTGCGCGGCAAAGAACCAGAAAGTTGAGAGTCCTGCAAAGACGGGTTGACGGATGAATTTGAAATGACGGGTTCACTGTTCAAACCCGCGCCTACAGATGGCAAGGCAGAACCGGTCATTAAATTGTTTGTGGCATCGGACTGCAATGGCGCTTGAACAGCTTCTGGGCCGGAGGTTGCCGTTGCTTTGGATGTCACAGCGCCCAATTCAAGGGCTTCAACAGAGGCTTGAGGAACTGGCGAAGTGGCAACTGAGTTTGCAGACAGTTGCGCTGCAAGATTGGCAGCCGCTAATTCGGCCGCTTGCAAATTGGCAGATACATCTAGGGCTGCGACCTCTTCCATCGAAGTCTGTGCATCAGTGTTGTCTGTGCCAGGACTTGCTTCAAGCAAAGCGGCCGCAGTGGCCGTGTTGGCCTGAGCTGCCAAGGCAAAATTTGCATCTCCCACTGCATTCTTGAGAACTTCTGCCGGCAAAATTTGCAGGTCTGACAACTTCTTTTCAGGCGTTTCTGGGTTCTCGCTGGTCCCTTTGCCTGTTGCGATGGGTTCGGCGCTAGGCACGAGCATGGCAGCGGCCAGCTCCTCTGTAAAGCCTTCTACCGACTCAAGAACAGTGGGGTCTTGCCCCTCTGTAATGAGGGGCGGGGGGGCAGCAGAAGTAGGATTGGAGACAAAGATGGCCATGATTTAATTTCCCAAATTTCAACCATGTCATGCAACTTCAGTGCCACCTTGCTATTTGCTGTTGTGGCGGGCCTGTAAAACATCTTCAAGCGCCTTGTCGTCGTGCCGCTCCTGCTGGTGCAGGCTTTGAAGTTTGCGCTTGGCTAAAAAAGACTGAAGTGTCTTGAGTCGTTGGGCATCTTTCAGCGCTTTGTCCAGCGCTTCTCTGCTTTGCGATTGAAGTGCCTTGACTTCTGGCTCTTGAGATTTGGCGGTGGCTCTTAGGTTCAGGCCAAAATTGGCTTGCGTTTGCAAATTCAAAACAGAGTCACCCTGCTGAGCGGCCTTGACCCATTGCGACTCGTACTCATTGGCATAAGAAGTGACTTGCAAATTGAAATTGCGAACGCGATCGTACTCGGCCTGAACCCTTTTGGATTGGGCAACAGACCGGTCTTTGCGCAACTTCAGCATTTGTTGCAGGACTTCAAACACCCGGTTGCTCATAGTTTGGAGGCCTTCGCAATGGTGCCCAAGGACGTGATGCTGCCTTCTAAATCGGCCACTTGGTGCGACTCTTGTTGCAGAAAGGTCTGGATGTGCGGCCACAGCCTGAGTGCGGCATCTAAGTCTGGATCGGTGCCTTGCATGTAGGCGCCCATGGCCACCATGTCGCGGCTGCGCTCGTGTCGGCTGATCAATTGTTTGATGCGCCTGGCTGCTAAGACATGCTCTTGGGACGCTACTTTGGGCATGACCCTGGAGATGGATTTTTCAATGTCGATGGCCGGATAGTGACCAGCATCCGCCAGTTCACGCGACAAAAAGATGTGACCGTCTAGAACCCCCCTCGCCGCATCTGCAACGGGATCGTGCACATCGTCGCCTTCTAACAGCACCGTGTAAAAAGCAGTTAGAGAACCCTCGGCATGTTCGCCGTTGCCAACTTTTTCGACCAAGGCCGGTAGCTTGCCAAACACGCTGGCAGGGTAACCGCGAGCCACTGGCGCTTCACCCAGGCTCAGTCCAATTTCGCGTTGGGCCATGGCGTACCGCGTAAGCGAATCGACAATGAGCACCACATGTTTGCCTTGATCTCTAAACCAAGTGGCCACATCGGTGGCGTATTCGGCGCCCTTGGCCCGAGCCAGCGGTGAGGTGTCTGCTGGTGATGCCACCACCACCGCACGGGCTCTGGAGGCATCATCCAATTGATCGTCGCAAAACTCACGGACCTCGCGGCTGCGCTCGCCTACCAAGGCAATGACAATGACATCGGCCACACAATTGCGGGTGAGCATTGAAAGCAACACGCTTTTGCCAACGCCTGAACCTGCAAATAAGCCCATGCGCTGGCCGCGCCCCACAGACAGCATGGCATTGATGGCGCGCACGCCAGTGTCCAAAGGCTCGTGAATGGTTTTGCGTTTGAGCGGATTGGGCGACGCAAAGCGCAAAGGATTGTCGCTCCAGCTGGCGCCGCCTAAACCGTCTAAAGGCCTGCCCAAGCCATCGACCACACGGCCCAACAGCTGAGGACCAATGGGCACGGAGGCAATGCCTTGGCGCATTTGATAACCCTTGGCGCGGCGCTGGGGCGTTAGCAAGGGGTAGACCACCGCACCAGGCGACAGGCCGGTCATTTGATCAAAGGCCATGAGGAATGTGGTGTCGCGTTCAAAGCCAATGCATTCGGCGTCGACCCAATTGCCTTGTCGGGAGTTTTCAACACAGGCTTGTGCGCCAATGGACAAGGGCAGTCCCTCGACTTCAACTAGAAGGCCGGAGACTCTTTTGACGCGGCCCTCGCGCACGGACAATGGCAAGCTGGCCAACTTGGCGCGTTGCGAATCGACGTAATGTTGAAGATCTGCCTGACTCACGTCGGACGCTTTCAAACGGAATCCGAGGCGTGCTGCGGCAATAAACCCAATGCGCTTCGAACCAATGCATCGCGTGCACTGACGCCCACATCGAGCCTGGTGCCGTCTACCAAAACATAGGCGAAGCCTTTTGCAAGATCGGCATCGGGGCGCACCAAAGATTGAAAGGGCATGTCGGGATGCGTGATCAGGGATTGCCAGGCTTCAAGTTCAGCGGGCGGAACGCCCACAATGAGATTTTCACCAGGCCTTGGCAGGCGCATGAGCGCTTCTTGAACCGCGGCCACAAACACCGACCGGTCCATTTGCTCTTTGCCAGCCAAGCGCAGCGCTGTTTCGTACACCCATTCGGGCAAAGCAGTTTGAAAAGCTTGCGGCAAAGATTGCAGCTGGTTCATAACCCGCTGCATTTCTTGGGCCATTTGTTCAAGGTCTTTGATGCCGCTTTGGTAGCCTTGTTGGTAACCCAGTTGAAAGCCCTCGGTGCGACCTTGCTCAATGCCCTCTTCACGGCCTTTGACAGCGCCTTGCGCATGACCTTCAATGAGACCTTCTTGGAGACCTCGGGCATAGGCGTCTTGGTAGGCTTTGCCGCGAATGGCATCCACCTCGTTGACGGTGGGCAACACAGCCAAAGCTTCGCTGATTAAACGCGCAGGATCTTGATTGAGGTTGTGATTGAGCCCGGTGCTGATCGGCTCGCCGTCAAACGAAGGTGGGCTCCAGCGGTTCATGCTTAGCTACCCCTGGGTCCAGCATTGACGATGGCCAAAGAGATGCGATCGTCGTCTTGCATTTGACGTGCAATTTGCACAATCTCCAATTGCTTGGCTTGGACCTCTTGCACCCTGACGGGTGGCATGCTTTCCATTTCGACACGGAATCGATCAGCCTT
>CALPYQ020000253.1 GCA_943327965.2 Singulisphaera sp. GP187 | reverse complement strand
TTAAATACTGCGCAACTGGAAGCCGTCAATTACGTCAAAGGCCCTTGTTTGGTTTTGGCGGGAGCAGGCTCGGGCAAGACGCGCGTCATTACCCAAAAAATAGCGCGCCTCATTGAAGTTGGACTGGAACCCAAACGCATTGCGGCCATCACCTTTACCAACAAAGCCGCCAGCGAAATGCGCGAGCGCGCCAAAAAACTCATTGGCAGGGGCGCCCAAGAAGTCTTGATTTGCACATTTCACGCATTGGGTGTGCGCATCATGCGCCAAGACGGCCATGTGCTGGGGCTCAAACCCCAATTCAGTATTTTGGATTCGGACGATGTCACCAGCATTTTGAAAGACTGCGGCGGCACCACCGACGCCAACACCGCACGCCAATGGCAATGGGCCATCAGTGCCTGGAAAAACAGCGGCCTGAATGCCGCACAAGCCGAAGCACAAGCCAAAACGGACAGCGAGCGCATCACCGCCAAAATTATGGGCCGTTATGAAGAACGCTTATCGGCCTATCAAAGTGTGGACTTTGATGACCTCATTGGTTTGCCCTTGAAATTGTTGGCACAGTTTCCTGAAGTGCGTGAACGCTGGCAAGCCGCCATGGGACATGTGTTGGTCGATGAATACCAAGACACCAATGCCACGCAATACGAAGTGCTGAAACATTTGGTGGGCGAGCGCGCTCGCTTTACAGCGGTGGGCGATGACGATCAATCGATTTATGGCTGGCGCGGCGCCACCTTGGACAATTTGAAAAGATTGCCGCAAGACTTTCCGCAATTGAAGGTGGTCAAGCTAGAGCAAAACTACCGCTCCACCAGTGCCATCTTGCGCGCTGCCAACAACGTCATTGGCCCGAACCCCAAGCTCTTTCCCAAAACATTGTTTTCAGAATTGGGCGAAGGTGAACCCGTGCGGGTGGTCGATGCAGACAACGAAGAACACGAAGCCGAGCGCATGGTGGCGCGCATTCAATCCTTGCGCGCAGGAACCGCCACCACCGCGGGCGGTGTGCAATACAGAGACTTCAAAGAGTTTGCCATTTTGTACCGCGCCAATCACATGGCCAAGCCTTTTGAAAAAGCGCTGCGGCGTGCGCAAATTCCGTACAAAGTTTCTGGTGGCCAAAGTTTTTTTGACCGCGCCGAAATCAAAGACCTTTGCGCCTGGTTCAGGTTGTGGGTGAACAACGACGATGACCCTGCGTTTTTGCGCGCTGTGACCAGCCCTAAACGAGGCATCGGGCATCAAACGCTGGCGGGGCTTGGCACCTTGGCCAGTCAATACAAACTCAGTTTGTTTGAAGCTTTGTTTTCCAACAGCTTGGGTAGCCGACTGTCGGCCCGTGCAGTCGGCAGTCTGCATGAGTTTGGCCGTTACATGAATGATTTGGAATACCGGGCCAAGCGAACGCATGGCGCCGACGACGCCAAATCATTTTTATTGCAGTGGCTGAAAGAAATTGGTTACGAAAAATATTTGTACGATGGCGAAGACAACGAAGCCGTGGCTGCCGCACGCTGGACCCATGTGTTGGAGTTTGTCGATTGGATGTCGGGGCGTTGTGGCGGCACCATTGATGACGCGGCCGGTGTCACGGTAGCGGCCGAAACCAAATCATTGTTGGAAGTGGCGCAAACCATTTCCTTGCTGTCTACTTTGAATGAAAAAGAAACCGACCCCAATGTGGTGACGCTTTCCACCTTGCACGCCGCCAAGGGTTTGGAGTGGCCTCACGTGATGTTGGTGGGTGTGACCGAAGGTTTATTGCCCTTCAAAATGGACGAGGACAACAAAGAATCGATCGATGCGCAAGTTCATGCGGAGGGCCAACTGACGCGGCTTCAGGAAGAGCGTCGATTGATGTATGTGGGCATTACGCGCGCGCAAAGAACTTTGTCGGTAAGTTGGACCAAGCGCCGCAAAAAAGGGCGTGACACCATTGCCGCTTTGCCCAGCCGTTTCATTCAAGAAATGGCCTTGGACAAAAACACCATCAAGGAAGATCCCAGAGAAAAACTGCGTGCACTGCGCGCAGAGTTTGCTTTAAAGGCTGCCGCCTCCGCTGCCAATTACAAAGACTGAGACTAAGACAGAGACAAAGACTGGGTAGACGCCCGAACCACCAAGTCGCTGTTCAGTTGACGGGAAGCAGGCTGGCCGCCGCGCATCACTTCTTGCAAACATTCCAACAGAACGCGCGCCGCCAAGTCCAAGGGCTGCCGAATGGTACTCAGCGGCGGAAAGCTGTGGCGAGAAGCGTCCACATCGTCATAGCCCACTACCGCTATGTCTTCGGGCACCTTCAAACCGCGCGCATTGAGTACGCCCATGGCATTGATGGCCACCAGATCACTGGCGGCGAACAAGCCATCGATGGCAATGCCTTTGTCGCAAAACGCATGCATGGCTTCTTGGGCTTCAAGCGGTGTGTAAGGCGATTGAATGAACAAGTCGGCATTGAGTTCAAGGCCATGAGATTGCAGCGCTTGGCAATACCCTTCAAAGCGCAGCTTGGCCTCGCCTGAACTGAAGTCACCAATGTACGCAATGCGACGGCGACCTTGTTCAATCAGATGGCTTGTGGCTTGCAGGCCCCCATTGAAGTTGTCGCTGCCCACACTGCAATACAACTGATCGGGCAACATGGCACCCCACACCACCACAGGCACTCGGCGCTTGGCCAAGGCATTGAGCTGATCGTGATGGTCCCACTGGCCCACCATGACCATGCCAGCCACGCGGCCCGAGTCGTAGAGGGCGGCACATTCGTCCAAGTGGTCGGCATCAACACGCGACAACAGCAAATCGTATTGGGCTGCCGTCATGGCATCGGCCAAATGACCCAAGATGGACAAGAAGAAGGGGTCGGTCACTTGCATGGGCAAGTCGGCCCTGAATGGGATGACCAACCCCAAGGTGCGGTTTTCGCCGCTGCGCAAATTTTTAGCGCCCGCATGAACGGTGTACTGGTGCGCTTGTGCCAAGGCCATGATGCGCTCGCGCGTTTCGGGGCGAATGGACTCACTGCCATTCAAGGCCCGCGATACGGTCGCCGTAGAGACACCTGCCAATTTGGCGATGTCTAACATTTGGACTTTGCGTTTGTTCACTGAAGTGGGGTGCGGTTTAGCTGCGATTCTGACAGACTCTATTTAGCAATTGAATATCAGCTGGCTTGCTGCCAAAGTTTCCACAACTGTGCAATTTCAACCGCAGTGGCGTCGCCCTGAACACTGTCCCACATTTTTTGGGCATCTGCTTTTTTACCCAACTTGTTCAAAACAATGCCGGCATGCAAACGAGTTTCGGCCTCGCGGCGCAGCCCACCCATCTCGATGGCTTTGTTGAACGTGGTCAATGCCAATTCCCATTGTTGTTTGGATGCATAGACTTCCGCCAGACTGGCAATGGCATTGGCGTCCTTGGCAGACTTCTCCAAGGCGGGTAAGGCCTTTTCGTCTTCGTTCAATTTTTGCTGTGTTTGCTGACGCAACTTTTGTTGATTGGCAACATCGCTGCCCTTGCCAAACACGCCGCTGCTGAAAGCCAATTCGACCACCCTTGCAGCTTCGGCTGGCAAACCATTCTTGAGCGCCAAGTTGGCCATGTCGGTGTATTCGGTGGGGTCCTCCATGTTGCCCGTGAGTTCGAGCAATCGGTACAAATCCAAATCGAAACGGACATTGAAGTTGGCTTGTCTTGCAACGCGCGGAATGACCTCTGCCCAATAAGCTTTACTGGGGTAACGTTGCAAGAGCATTTTGAGCGAGGCGTTGTAACCCGCATCGTCTTTCAGCATCCGTTGGCTGTAGGCCATCA
>CALPYQ020000252.1 GCA_943327965.2 Singulisphaera sp. GP187 | reverse complement strand
GCACTACCCGTTGTCAATGGTCGACCTTCGCTGATGACGCCAGCTTTGGCAGTGGTGCCGCCCATGTCAAAAGCAATTGAGTCCGGCATACCAAGTTGTGCGCAAATAGCTTGTGCGCCAATCACACCGGCAGCAGGCCCCGACTCAAGCATCCGGACACAATCGCGACGAGCGTGCTCAACTGGAAACAAGCCGCCTGTCGACTGAACCGCATAGAAGTCACCCTCAAAGCCTTTTGCACTCAAATGCTGCTCTAGCTCACCCAAATATTCAGATACGCGTGGCCCCACATACGAATTGGCAACGGCAGTCGATACCCGCTCAAATTCTCGATATTCCTGTGACAACTCGTGTGATGCAGTGACAAATGCACCTGGAATTTCTTCCTGCAAAATTGCTTTGACCCGTCGCTCATGATCAGGATTGCGGTAGGAGTGCAGCAACAATACGGCAACAGCTTCGATGTGTTGCGCTTTGAGTTCGCGCGCAAGTTCGCGAACTGCTTTTTCATCAAGTGGTTTATGCAGCGACCCATCAGCACGCAAACGCTCAGACACCTCAAAACGCAATGAGCGTGGAACCAATGGTTCGTGTTTTGAGAAAAATAAGTTGTAAGCGTCAGGACGGTTCACACGCCCAATTTCGTAAATATCTCGGAAACCTTCAGTGATCAGCAATGCTGTTTTAGCGCCACTGCGTTCAAGCAAGGTATTAATGGCAATGGTAGAGCCGTGTAAGAATAAATTTCCATTGCTTAAATCAATACCAGCGCCATCCAGCGTATCTTGAATGCCTTTGACCAATTCACCGTGGGTTGAGAGTGCTTTACCAAAGGAGATAGCGCCGGTGGCCTCGTCAAAACAAGCCAAATCCGTGAATGTTCCGCCAATGTCTACTGCAATGCGCAGCGTATTTTTAGATGTCGACATTTCAATTCCTTAGGCAGCGCTCGAGACAACATTGCGCAAAGTGCCTAGGCCCGTAATTTCAATTTCGATCACATCGCCCACTTTCATATAAACCGGTGGTTCACGGCGATCTCCCACGCCTCCGGGAGTCCCAGTTGCAATGACATCGCCGGGATAGAGATTGGTGAAGCCAGATAGATATTCAATAATTACAGGCAAGGTGTAGATCAAATCGGCGACTGATGCATGCTGCATCACTTCACCGTTAAGACGCGACTCGACGGTAAGTTGGTTGACATCCGGAATTTCTTTTTTGGTGGCCATGAATGGACCAAGAGGTCCAGTCAGTGGAAAGTTTTTTCCGGGAATCCATTGATGCGTGTGTCGTTGCCAATCTCTGGCGGTTCCATCGTTGAAGCAGGCATATCCCGCAATGTGGTCAAACGCTTGTGCCTGTTTGATGTTGCGCCCGCCTTGACCAATGATGACTGCCAATTCGGCTTCAAAATCGAAGCGACTTGTCTCCTTAGGATGCGGCAAAGGTGCGTTATGGGCACTCAAACTGTCGACAAATCGCGTGAAGATAGCGGGGTACTCACTGTCAGCACGCTTGGTTTCTGCAACATGCGATTTGTAATTCAAGCCAATGCAGAAAATTTTGCTTGGATTTGGAATGACTGGCAAAAGACGAGCTTGCGCTGAAGTAACAGACTTGCCACTTTGCCTGGTCACTGCCTCCAATTCGTCTAATTTGTTGGCGGCAATGACAGACTTCAAATCAGGATATTGAGTTTGGAATCCATCGGGCACTTGAATCCAATGACCTTCATCTTTCCATAGTCCATAGGTTTGCTGACCCTCGAATTCAAAACTGACAAAGCTCATGGTTTTTCCTTTGATTTGTAGCATCTACTAAAGATGCATTTGAACAATGAGGAGAGTCTACGAAAGGTCACAGCATCTGTATAGAATGAATTCAAAGATTTCAGATATGCCAAAATAGGCATATCCAAAGGATTCCTATGCACATCAATGACATTCGTCTGTTCATGGAAGTAGCCGAACTAGGCAGCTTCACCAAGGTGGCCGCTCAAAGAAGCACCGTTCAGTCGCACATCAGCCGCCAAGTCAGTGAATTTGAAAAAAAATGCGGTGGCACATTGTTTCGACGCACAGGACGGGGCGTTGTCTTAACTGAATTTGGTGAATATGTTCAACAACGTTTACGCGGATGGCTGAATGACAGCGACGAGCTTTTTGCGGACATACAGCAAACATCCCAAGTGCCTATGGGAGAAGTCAAGATAGGCGTACTGCCTTCAGCCGCACACCCCTTGATGACCCATGTCTTTAAGCGCTTGCACCATGAATATCCAAAAATTAAACTGAATATCCGTGAAGGACAAGGGAGTGAATTGGATGCGCTGCTAGACACTGGCGCTGTTGATTTGGCCATCTTGTTTCGATATGAAAAGCCTACCGGCCATGATGAAACATTGCTGGCCACAGCAAGTACTTATCTGGTCTCATCACCCGGACTCTCTCTGACATATGCCGCCAACGTTGACTTCAAACGATTAGATGGATTGCCGCTTGTATTACCCAGACGGCCCTCGCACTGGCGATCCATATTGGATGAAACTGCAAAAAGTAAAGGTATCAGTTTGCATTCAGAAGTTGAAGCTGATTCACTTCGTGTTCAAAAGGAAATCATTGCCTCCAACCCACACATGTACGCACTGCTCGGGCCATTTTCTATCGACGATGAACTCAGAATGGGAAGGCTGCAGGCGGCGAAAATCACGGGTCCTGACCTGAAGCGCTTTGTGACGCTGGCACATCCAAAACAAGGACATCTGACACAGGCTTGTCGTATTGTTTCGAAACTCATTAAGGAAACAGTCGATGAATGGGATGGACAATTGAATCGGCCTAAAAAAACTGGGGTTTGAAATCAAAGGCATAAGATGCACTTGAAGACTTAAACCTATAGCCAAAGAACTCCGAAGTCATTAATCCAGTAAGTGTCCAGTTTTAACAAAAATAGTACACCCTTCTTGACTGAAAGGTTTGTGCAAACTCATGTGCGGACTTCTAATCCAAGTACCTGCTGGATAGCGTCCATGCTCATCTTCAAAAACACCCTCCACCACAAATATTTCCTCCCCACCGTAATGTCTGTGAGGATTGAAATAAGTTTGCGGCGCCCATCTGACCAAAGTTGACCCACTGCCTTGTTGCATCAATGGCATAACCGTAAGGCCAGGCACCATCCCTTGGTGCCAAGCAGCTGTTTTTGTATCGACAACCTCTTGCTCAACTTGATCTAGCCCCAGGTGCCTCAACTTTACAAAGAGTGTGCAGCCAGTTTCACTGAATGGCGCATGAGCGGAACCCGGCGGATTCATGACGTAGGTCCCTGCAGAATAATGACCTGTCTCATCACTGAATATGCCGTCTAATACAAATATTTCTTCACCCAATTCATGGGTGTGCATTTGAAACTTGGACCCAGGTTGGTAACGAACAATGGAAGTTGCCTTTGCCACTTCATCGCCTTGTCTTTCAAGCATTCGCCTTTCCACCCCCAACTCAGGGCTAGCACGCCACGGTAAGTCATGATGATTGATCACGATCCTCTGGCTGAAGTCAGCATTGATTTCCATTTGGAGCATTTCCGATTTTTTATCAGATTAGAAGCATAACAAGCATTTTTAAAGCAAGCTCAAAAAACAAAACCCCTGCTATTTCTAACAGGGGTTGACTATTTGGTGGGCCCATCAGGACTTGATCCTCATTCAAAAAAGTTACCAATGAGCAGGTTTTTGCGCAGGTTTCTTCTTTGTATTGACACTTATAGGCAACTGAGAAAGTCCAAGTTCGATATCCAAAATATGCTGCCGAACCCAATCTACTTTGTTAGTCAAT
>CALPYQ020000251.1 GCA_943327965.2 Singulisphaera sp. GP187 | reverse complement strand
CCCCAATTATTGTCAGCCCCCTTAGGCTTTGCCCCCTTTGATTGGAAATTAATGTTGATCTGACCCCAATTATTGTCAGCCCCCCTTAGCCTCTGCCCCAACTGATTGACCAAATTAATGTTGATCTGACCCCAATTAAATTGCTCGAATTGGCTCATGTGGTGAGCCTGTTCTCCATCAAAGTAGTGGCATGGATGGAGAAAAAAATGAACGATACCTACACATTTGAAGACATCGACACAGTGGTTTGGAATTGCTTGCAAGGCAGCGAAAATTCGCAAGATTATTTGAGCTACGTTAGAACCATGATGGGGTTCAAAGCCCATCAAAAAGACGCCCTCAAACTTGCAAAACAATATTGGAAAGCCCCCGCATCAGAGGCCTTCTTTCCTAAAGCCCTAGACACACTCACAGCCATTGCCGAAAGCGGCAACACCGCGGCCATGGTCCATTTGGGACGCTGGTACCGGCTGGGCTCTGGCGTGCCTATCAACCTTGAACTGGCAGAAAAGTGGTACCAAAAAGCCGCAGACCTGAACGACGGCAAAGGCCACACCGGCCTAGGCAGGCTGTGCTGGAAATCCAACCCCAACAAAGCCGCCGCACACTTCTACACAGCCATCAACATGGGCGAATTAAACGGCTACAGCCACCTAGCAGACCTCGATAGAAAAAATGAATTTGAGCATCTCAAAAATGCCCTCCAAACCGGCGAAGCCTACGCCGACTACGCCTATGGCCATTACATCTACCGTCACGCCAAAAACGAAGAAGAAAAAGCCAGCCATTTGCACTGGATGGAAAAGTCCGCCAAGAAAGGCTATGGCTATGCCGCGCTGTTCGTTGCCATGCACCACTTCAACGAAGGCGACGGCTCAGACCTGGCAATAGAAACCGCTAAGGAATGGTGCCGCATGGGCTGCGAAACCGGCGAATTGGCTTCCCTCATGTGGTTTGGCAATCGATTCCTTCACAAGCCCGACTCACAAGAGGAGGCCGAAGGCTATTTGATGTCAGCCTGCATGTTGGGCGACAAGCTTTCGCAGGGCTACTATGGCGGTTGGCTGGTCAATCGAGGTAAATCGTTTGAACAACAAGCCACCGGCATTGAATGGCTACAAAGCAGCGTGGCGCAAGGCCATCCATCTGCCATGTATTCGCTGGCCGATGCCTTGCGCAAAGGCAAAGGCATAGCGGTCGACAACAAAGCCGCACACAATTTGTTAGAGCAAGGCGCAGCCCTTGGCAATTCCGAGTGCCAATGCTTCCTGGGCATTTCCTACATGTACGGCGACGAAGTAGACATAGACAAAGAACGTGCTCACGATTTATTTCAAATTGCAGCTTTACAAGGCGACTTGTGGGCCATGTTTTTGTTAGGCATAACTTACGAAGCAGGCGATGGTGTTAAGCAAGATCTAACCAAAGCCTTCGAGTGTTTTATGAAGGCCAGCGAGGCTGAATTTCCTGGCGCACTGTTTCGCATTGGCAGGGCGCTGATGCGCGGCCATGGCGTTGCCAAAAACAAACCTGCTGGCGTTAAGTGGCTGTTAAAAGCTGCCAACGCAGACCATACCGACGCCATGATTGTCTTGGGCGCCACCCTCATGTCTGGCGATGGTGTAGCGGTTAACCACAGCTTGGGTGCCAGTTGGTTTCAAAAAGCGGCAGACCTGGGCAATGCCGAGGCCATGCACGAATTGGCCACGTTTTACATCGAAGGCGATGGCGTAGAAGCCGACTCCGAAAAAGTCAAACACTGGATGTTCAAAGCGGCGGCTTTGGGCCAAGAACAAGCCATCGAATGGGTCAACGACAATTACCCCGACCAACCCAGTTGGCTGCAAAATTTAAAAACTAGCCTTCAAGATGGGCCTGACGAAAATCAAAATCAACCCAAAACAAGCGATGATGCCAATCAATCTGGCAAGGACTTCAAAGAATGATTTTTAAAAATTGGGTGCAGGCATGCATGCTCAGCATGCTGCTCATGGGTACTGCTGCGTTTGCACAATACAAACCTTCTTACACCGTCGTTAAAAGCACCTCCAAGTTGGTGGTTAACAAAGATGCGTCTTTTACGCACGAGATGGAAGAGCAAACACGCGTGGACACTGCGCAAGGCATTCGTTTGTTGGGCGAAAGAAAGATTGGCTACAACTCAAGCTTAGAAACAGTAGAGGTGCTAGAGGCCTACACCATTCAGCCCGATGGCACGCGCATTGCGGTTCCTCTGGACAAAATTCGCACGCAAGACGAAGTGGAAGACGACGGTGCCATCTACAGCGATAGCAAATC
The DNA here is from genome assembly GCA_943327965.2 of Singulisphaera sp. GP187. Lineage (GTDB taxonomy): Bacteria > Pseudomonadota > Gammaproteobacteria > Burkholderiales > Burkholderiaceae_C > Limnohabitans_A. The sequence continues at coordinate 1,540 of CALPYQ020000251.1, read as the reverse complement.
CAAGGTCATTATTTATCCCATGTTGGAAGTAGGCAGCCAGGTTTATTACCGAGCCAAATCGGTTCAGCACACGCCCGAGTTTCCAGGTCATTTCTTTTTGTGGGAGCACTACAGCCCGCATGTGCGTTACGAAAATGTTCAAGTTGAACTGATACACCATGTTGGCATTGAGGTTGGTGTGAACACCAAAGGCATGCAAGGCGGCAAATTGGCCCAATCTTCATTGCCCAATACAGTGTCTTACCAATTTAGTTTCAGCCAAGACAAGGCCTATCCCAATGAAGAATCGCGCGTAGACCTCATCGACTTTGCACCCAACTTCTCGGCCAGCACTTTTAAATCGTATGCCGATGTAGGGCAGGCCTATCAAGTCAGAGCCAAAGAAAAAGCCAAACTCACGCCGGCCATACAAAAGCTTGCCAATGAATTGGTTCAAAAGGCCAATGCCAAAACCGACTTAGACAAAGTCAAGGTGCTTCACCACTGGGTGGCTCAAAACATTCGCTATCTGGGTATTTATGTAGGCGCAGGTGGTTATGTGCCGCACGACGCGCAAAGCATTTTGGACAACCGGTACGGCGATTGCAAAGACCACGTGGTTATCTTGGAAGCCATGTTGGCCGCAGTAGGCATCGACAGCACACCCGCCTTGATCAATGCAGGCACTGCGTTTTTGCTGCCCCAATTGCCTACACCTGGTGTTTTTGACCATGTCATTACGTACATCCCCAGTCTAAATTTATTCCTAGATTCCACCAGCCGATTTGCGCCTGTCGGCACCTTGCCCAACAGCGACCTTGGCAAGCCTGTGGTCCTAACTGCCACAGGCGCCATCAGCAGCACACCCCACACCCATCCCAGCAAAGACAGAACAGAAGCCCGTGTTCAAATGAAACTCACAGCAGACGGCAGCATTGAAGGCAAGAGTCAAGCCAAGATGTTTGGCGTGTTTGAAGTGTTTTCAAGGGGCGCGCAGTTTAGCTCGCAAAATAGAAACCAAGACGATGTGGTCAACCGGCAACTGGCGCGTTTTCAAGAAACAGGCAGGGGGCAAATTGAAAAAACAGAGCCCACACAATTTGACAAGCCATGGGTTATCAACACCAGCTTTACTTTAGACCCAGTGGTCAATGTGCCCGGCCCCAGCGCCATGGCCATACCCGTAGGTTTGGCGCCCGGCCGTATCAAAAACTTTGCCGATGTGGTGTTGCCCAAAGAAAGAAGGTTCCCAACTTATTGCGGTTCAACCCAACACGAAGAGTGGATTGAACTAAGCTTTCCCAAAACCATGAAGGTTACGCGCATACCCAAGGGCATGGCGTTTGCCAAGGGCAGTTTGAACTACCAGTCTAGCTATGAGTTGTCGGGTCAAGTGCTCAAAATCAAACGCAACTATTCTTCCACCCGCCAAGAAACCATCTGCGGTGCAGAGGCCGACAAAGCCTTTAACGACTTCACCCAAGTACTACGCCGAGACCTCCGCCAGCAAGTCTTCTTCAATTGAAAAAATAATTGGGGTCAGATCAACATCAATAAATGG
>CALPYQ020000250.1 GCA_943327965.2 Singulisphaera sp. GP187 | reverse complement strand
TCTGCTCTAACCAACTGAGCTATAGGCCCGAAAAACTGATTGTACTTTGCCCCTTTTCGACCCCCGAAATGCTGCTTAAATTTTCAGCAAAGTGTGGAAGCGGTGTGGAAGCAAATTTTGACAACTGTGGCGCTGTAACCTGTTGATTTTATTGAGGTAATTTCAGAAACAAAAGTATTAAAATCGTTTATGAGTCCTCTGCTCTAACCAACTGAGCTATAGGCCCTAGGGTTGGTATTGTAAGGGAATCAAACTGCGCTTTGATGCCTAGAAATACAAGTCTCAAGTACCTCTGAATGGTCTTTTTGCCACCAGTTTTCAGTCGAAAAGATTTCAACCTCGCTAAAGCCTTGAAAACCCTGTGCCTCTACCCAGCCCCTTATTTTGGGGATATCAATGACGCCATCGCCCATCATGCCCCGATCATTGAGCAGGTCGCGGGTTGGGGTGAGCCAATCACAGACATGAAAAGCCAACAGTCTTTTGTGGCCAGCGCGTTCAATTTGCTGCTGCAGCTTCGGGTCCCACCACACGTGATACACATCAACGGCAACACCCAAGGCGCCAGAGTTCGAAGGGTCTAGTTGGTCGCAAACGTCTAATGCATGCTCTAGTGTGTTGATGCAAGCGCGGTCTGCCGCATACATGGGGTGCAGGGGTTCAATGGCCAAGGGCATGTTGCAAGACTTGGCATAGGCCAGCAATTTATCAATGCCCTCAACCACTTGATTACGAGATTGCTGAATGTTTTTATGCGCAGCATGTCCAGACAATGCACCAGGCAAGCCGCCTACCACCAAGACCAAACAAGGCGCATTGAGTTCGCACGCTTCATCGACAGCTTTGCGATTGTCTGCATCGGCTGCTTGTATGCCTGCCAAAGTGTCTGCGGGAAACATGCCGCCGCGGCAATAACCAGACAGCTTCAATCCGTGCGTTTTAACCAATTTGGAGACAGTGTCTAAGCCGACCGCTGCGACTTGATCGCGCCACGGCGATATGGCTTTGATATTTCGGCGCACACAAGCTTCAATGATGTCTGTCAGTGGCAAATCTTGTCCACGACTTTTTCGAACTGTAGCCGTGTTGATGGAAAGCCATTCGTGGTTTTTTGAAAAGTCGCGCATGATTGATGTTGGTTGGATGTTTAAGTTTTTTCGCGTCGAATTTGACGAACGATGGCAGCGTTGTCCAGCTCACCATCGCCTTGTTCAATGGCATTGCGCATCAACTGTGCATGAACTTGCGACAGCGGCAATTTCTGCTCACTCACATTGGCCATGTCAAGCATCAGTTGAACGTCTTTCAAGTGCTGCCGAATCCTTGACTGTGGTTCAAAATTTTCTTTAACCATCATGTCGCCTTTAATGACTGCGGCATCAGAGCGTGCTGGGGTGTTTAAAACCAGTTGCAAAAATGTTTCTGGTTGAATGCCCAGAGTTTGCGCAAAGACCATACCTTCTGCCAACGCTGCTCGGTTTAAACCCAACACCAAGTTGGTTGCCAATTTGGCTTTGGCCGCCATTCCAGCGCCGCCCACATGAACTCTGGATGTGGCCAACGCATTCAATACCAATTTGACGCTTTCGATGTGTTGAACTTCGCCACCGAGAAGCATCGTCGCTTGGTCGTTTTCAATTTGCACGCTGGACCCAGACAACGGTGCCTCTATGAAATGAACATTGTCGGCAGCCAATTGATGCGCCAATTCGGCCAATTTGGCAGGGTCGCCTGTGGAGCAATCGATTAGCGTGACAATGGGCTGTGCCATTGAATTTTTGCGGTGTTGCTGTATTTGCCCAATCACATCCATCACACCTGAGGTGTCAAATACAGCCAGAACCAGCGTTGAAGTTTGACTGAGCATGTCGCTGATCGATTGGCTGGTCTGAAATCCTGCGGCTTCAAACGCCAGCATGGCCTCTGGCCGCACATCCATTCCCATGCACCGATAACCGGCCATCCTTAAGCGCTTTGCCAAGGCTGTTCCTACCAAGCCCAAACCAACTAAGCCAATGCATTGATCAGGCAAAACGTCTACAGGCTTGCTCATGTGTTGGCACTCATTCATTTAGGCATGCGTTCAGACAATCATGGCTTAACGCTGCACTGAAGCACCACCACAAATGGCAATGTCTTGGCCGGTAATGGCAGCGGCCTCTGGGCGCGTTAAAAAAGCCACCAGTGCCGCCACTTCGTTGGGTTGAATTAAACGGCCTATGGGTGGCAATCGTGGCGTTGTGTTTGATCGCGCAGGGTCTTGAAGCATGGGTGTATCGGTTGCAGCAGGCGAGACCACATTGACCGTCACCCCCTCTGCGATACTTTCAGCGGCCCAGCTTCTGGCCAAAGACAATAGGGCCGCTTTGGTTGCAGCGTACTGACTTCTACCAGCCATACCCGAAGCAACACGACTGCCCACCAAAATCATTCGACCGCGCCGCGCTTGCGTCATCAGGGGCAATATGCGATTGGCCAGTCGGGTGGCCACATCGACATGCAATTGCCACATCAGTTGACCTGCCTGCATGTCCAACGCACCCAGACTTCCAACCCGCAAAACACCCGCAGCATGCACCAGTACCTCTGGTACTTGTTGAGACACAATTTGATTGAGTGTGGCCTCTAAAGCAGAAGCTTGTGTCAGATCAAGCAACCATGCCGTGAATTGAGCGTGATGGACAGTAGAAGGTGCAATGTCAAGCCCATGCACATGCCAGCCTTCGCTGATTAACTTGATAGCAATTGCCTGACCAATACCAGAACTGGTGCCGGTCACAATGGCACAAGGCGTTGAAGGGTCTGGCATAGGCAATGTCATTCGACGGCAATTTTCTTGTCAGCAATAATTTTGCCGGAGATAGCAATATCGTCCGCTTGGAATTTTGCAAACTCTGCAACAGTTCCACCAGCCGGCACAATGCCATCAGCAATTAAGCGATCTCGCATTTCACCAGACAAGGCTTTGTTGACGGCCGCATTGAGTTTTTGAACCATGTCAGCAGGCAATTTGTTGGGGCCCCACAAACCGTACCAACTGGCGCACTGAAAATCTGGAATGGTTTCAGAGACAGTTGCAACATCGGGCAAATTAGGCAAGCGCTTGCTAGAGGTGACGCCCACCACTTTAAGTTGTCCGTTTCTGTGAAATTGAACCGATCCCAAAACTGGATCAATGAAGCCTTCAATTTGTCCGCCCACCAAGTCAGTCATGGCAGGGCCTGTGCCTTTGTAGGGCACGGTGGCAATTTGTGTGCCGGTGGCTTGTTCCAATTTGACGGTACACAGATGGCCTGCAGAGCCAATGGAGCCCACTGCAAAATTCATCTTGCCAGGATTGGCTTTGGCTGCAGCGGCCAAACCTTTAACGTCCGACACACCCAATTTATTGGTAACCGCAATGGACAGCGGTGCAGAAGCCACCAACGCAATGGGTGTGAAATCGGTTTGTACTTTGTAGGGCACCGACTTCATGGTCATGGGCGCCGTTACAAATGTGCTGGCATTGAACAACAAGGTATACCCATCGGCATTGGCTTTGGCCACCACGTCTGCACCAATGATGCCGTTACCGCCTGGACGGTTTTCGACCACAAAGTTTTGACCCAGTTGCTCGCCCACTTTGAGGGCTAACATGCGGCCAATTTTGTCGAGTGTGCCGCCTGGTGGAAACGGAATGATGACCTTCACAGGCTTATCAGGATAGTTGGCCGCACTCTGTGCCCATAGATTGGAGGACGCAAAAGTGAATGCCAAACCTAAGCTGACCATGATCAATTGACGTGCATTTTTTTGTTTCATGTTGTCTCCAGTTCGTTGGGAAATGTCTGTTGTGAATTTATTCAATA
>CALPYQ020000249.1 GCA_943327965.2 Singulisphaera sp. GP187 | reverse complement strand
GAGGCCATTCTTTTGCACGTGCCAGACTTAACACCCGAGCAGCATTTGGTGCTAGCGCAATATTTCGGGCAGCCGGAAGTTCATACCTTCTATCCCAATTTGGGAACAGGTTTTGAACAAATCACCATCATTGATTCCAAGTTGGGCGATCGGGCCGACATGTGGCATCACGACGAAACGTTTTTACCCAGCCCGCCCATTGTGACCATGACGCAGGCCCAAATTCTGCCACCCTGCGGCGGCGATACGTGCTGGATTAGCATGACGACCGCCTACGACGCTTTGTCTTCTCGCATGAAACAGTATTTGGAAGGCTTGTCGGCTTGGCACGATATGAATGGCCCCATGACCGCTGCATTGCGCCACGGCGCGGTCACGCATGAGCGCTACTTGCAAGTGATCAATATGAACAAGCGCCATCTGCACCCGATGGTCAAGACGCATCCTTTGACAGGCCGAAAAGCCCTCTACATCAGCCCCACTTACACCACACACATTGATGGCATTGAGCCCGCCGAAAGCGAAGCCATCTTGGCTTATTTGCATGCGCATTGCCAACATGTGAAGTTTGTTCACCGTCATCGCTGGCAGGTGGGCGATATGATGATTTGGGACAACCGCAGCGTGATTCACCACGCCATCTTGGACTATCAACCGCATCAGCGCAGAATGCACAGAGCTTCTGTTTTTGCGCATGGTGTGCAAGCCCACGCTTAAACAGAATTGCATTCGAAAGACCCATCACCATGCCCATGAAGAATGATTTAAATTTTGAGTTGCTGGCGCAATACGCACCCAGACCTGGGCGCCGTGCCTTGTTGCCGGAGCTGACTCCCCATCAGCAGGTGGCCATGCTTTGCCGAGTGTTGCACCGCGAGGGCTACAACGATCACATTGCGGGCCACATTACGGTCAAGCAAGAAGACGGCACCTACTTGGCAAATCCTTGGGAACTGACGTGGGCTGAAGTAACCGCCTCTGACATCTTGCGCTTGGATGCCAACGGCAAAGTCATTGAAGGCGATTGGAACATCACGCCGGCCATCAACCTTCACATCGATGTGCACGCTGCGCGGCACGATGTTGAAGTTGTGATTCACAACCATCCCGCTTGGGGGTCTGTGTGGTCTGCAGTCAAACGCACGCCACCTATTTACGATCAAACTTCTGCGCTGGTCGATACCGATCCCGTCATTTACGACGAGTACGGCGGCACGGTAGAAGATGGTGCGTTGGGCCGCGCTGCCGCTTCATCTTTGGGGCAAGAGAAATGGGCTTTGTTGGCCAATCATGGTGTGCTGTTGGTGGCCAATGGCATTCGGCAAGCGCACCTGAGAGCCATTACGCTGGAATGGCGTTGCCGCATGGCTTGGCGCGTTGAAATGTTGGGGGGCGGCACGCCCTTGTTGGCCAGTGTGGCCACCCAAACAGGTCAAAGAACCGATGCCAATGGCTTCCCATTTTTGTGGGAGGCCATGGCCCGTGAAGAAATTCGGCAAGACCCTTCGGTCTTGTTGTAAACCGCGCTAACTTATTCGACCTTGATGCCAGCGGCCTTTACCACGGGGCCATATTTGGCCAGGTCGCGGGTGAGTTCTGCGCCAAAGTTTTCTGCGCTGCCGGGTGCGGCCGTAATGCCCATGCCGTTAAGGCGTTCCTTTACTTCTGGGTCGTTCAGGACCGCATTCAGTTCGGTGTTGAGACGTGTCACGATGGCGCGCGGTGTTTTGGCTGGCGCTAACAAACCAACCCAAGAGCTGGCTTCAAAATCGGCCACGCCGTTTTCAACAAAGGTGGCCACATCGGGCAAGGAACTGGCGCGCTTGCTGCTGGACACGGCAATGGGCAGCAGCTTGCCTGATTTGACATGGGGAATGGCCCCGGCAATGGCGGTGTAGACCAAAGGAATGTTGCCGCCCAAGACATCGGTCATGGCTTGGCCGCCGCCTTTGTAGGGCACGTGTACCAAATTGGCGCCCGTTTTTTGTTTTAAGAGTTCGCCGGCAATGTGTGGCGTACCGCCCGTGCCAGAGGTGCCATACGACAGACCATTTTTGTCTGACTTAGACAATGCAATGACATCTTTGAGTGTCTTGGCCGGAAAGTTGGGGTTCGCTACCAAAATCAAAATGGCATCGCCAATTTTGCCAATGGGTGCAAAGTCTTTGAGCGTGTCAAAACCAGTTTTAGGAAAAACATGGGGGTTGATCACCATGGTGCCATCAAAGCCCAAAAGCAATGTGTAGCCATCGGGCTCTGCGGCGGCCACTTGCTGTGTGCCAATGTTGCCCGACGCACCAGGCTTGTTGTCCACAACAACTTGCTGTCCCAACCGTTTAGAAAGCTGCTCGGCAATGAGGCGACCACTGGTGTCTGTCACGCCGCCGGGTGTAAAGGGCACCACCAAGCGAATGGGTTTGCTGGGGTAGTTTTGTGCCATGGCGCTGCCCGCAAAAGCCAGCGCAGTTCCGACCAAAGCGGCTTGAAGCCAATGACGACGAAATTTTGATTGCATGGTGTGGTCTCCTGTTCAGTGATTTATTTTGTTTCAGCGTAGCGTTTTTCAAATGCCCAGACATCCTCAAAGCCCATTAGCTTGGTGAGGTCGGCAAAGTCATAAAGCGGCGTACTGCCCTGACTGGATGACCCTTGCATTTGAAACTGTTGATAGACACTTTGCATGGCATGCACAGCGGCCAACAAGGCCGTGACGGGAAAGATGGCCAACTTGTAGCCAATGGATTCCAACTCTTGGCGCGACAAAACGGGGGTTCGACCTTTTTCCACCATGTTGGCCAGCAAGGGCAAATGGAAGGACTGGCCAATGCGGCGCATTTCTTCTTCAGACTCGGGCGATTCGACAAACAAAATATCGGCGCCTGCGCGCGCATAGGCTTCTGCGCGGCGAAGCGCTTCATCCAAACCCAAAGTGGTTCTGGCGTCGGTGCGTGCAATGATTAAAAAATTGGGGTCGGTGCGCGAGTCAACGGCCACTTGAATTTTGCGCACCATGTCTTCCATGGGAATGACCCTTCGGCCAGGGGTGTGGCCGCATTTTTTGGGGAACTCTTGGTCTTCCAGTTGAATGGCGGCCGCGCCGGCGGCCTCGTAGCCTCGAATGGTATGGCGCATGTTGAGCAAACCGCCGTAGCCCGTGTCGGCATCGGCAATGAGCGGTGTTTTGGCCATGCCTGCCATGGCCGTGACACGGCCCACCATGTCGCTGTAAGTGGCAAGCCCCGCATCGGGCAGGCCCATGTGCGAGGCTACGGTGCCATAGCCAGTCATGTAGAGGGCATCAAAGCCAAAGGTGTCGGCCAAACGCAGCGAGACCATGTCAAAGACACCAGGGGCGACAACCAGTCCGGGATCTTGAAGGCGTTGTTTTAGCCTTGCGCGAAGTGTTTCATTCATGACAGCAAAAAATTGTTTTTGGTGATTCAATGTACCACTGGCAATTGATTTAACCCATCGGAGTTTTCATGGATCTGAACTTGAGTGGCAAACATATTTTGATTACGGGCGGCAGCAAGGGCATTGGTTTGGCTTGTGCTCAAGCATTTTTGGCGGAAGGCGCACGGGTGAGTTTGGTGTCTAGAAGCGAAGCCAACTTGACGCGAGCACGCGAAAGCTTGGGCGCACAAGGCGCAGACCGGGTTCAAACCTTTGCCGCCGATTTAACACAGCCCGCTTCAGCACTGGCCGCACTGGATGCTGCCGTTGCCGCCTTGGGCCCGGTCGATGTGTTGGTCAACTCTGCGGGCGCTGCCAAACGCACGCCCGCTCCCGAACTATCTCCGCAGGCCTGGCAAGACGCCATGCAGGCCAAATACTTCAGCTACATCCACAT
>CALPYQ020000248.1 GCA_943327965.2 Singulisphaera sp. GP187 | reverse complement strand
TTCAAACGGCCAAACTCAACATGGGCTACAACGTGGCCCGTGGCCTTATTTTTGGTTTTGAAAACATGTGTGTGTTTTGGCTAGGTGCGCACATCATTCTGAACACCCACAACACGCACCAAGGCGGCGCCTTGTTTACTGTGGGCATGTTGCTCGCCTTTATCAGTTACAAAATGCAATTTACAGGGCGTGTCAGTGCACTCATCAATCAAGGCATTGAATTCAAGATGCTCAATTTGCACCGCGACAGATTGGCCGACATTGTGCTATCCGTACCAGAACAGGATACCCCTCAAGGCAATTTGCCTGCAAACGATTTGTCGCATTTGCCCGCTAGCCTAGAGCTGCGCAATGTCTCATTTCGTTACAGTGACAACGATCCCTGGATTTTTCAAAACGTTAACTTGTTGGTGCCCTCTGGCCAGCACATTGCCATCACTGGCGCCAGCGGTTGCGGCAAAACCACTCTGTTAAAAATCATGCTTGGTTTAATCACGCCCAGCAGGGGTCAAGTTTTTTATGGTGGCGTTCAAATTCAACAATTGGGTCTGTCCAATGTGCGCCGAAAAATTGGCAGTGTCATGCAAGAAGATGTTTTACTGACAGGCAGCATTGCCGACAACATTGCGTTCTTCGACGTACAAGCCAACGTAACAAGAATTGAACAATGCGCCGCTTTGGCCGAAATTCACCAAGACATTGTGCAAATGTCGATGGGCTATCACACCTTACTCGGCGAGCTGGGCACCGGCCTAAGCGGCGGTCAAAAGCAACGGCTCTTGTTGGCACGTGCCCTGTATGCTGCACCCACTGTGTTGGCCTTGGACGAAGCCACCAGCCATCTCGACATGGCCAATGAAAAGCTGGTATCGCAGGCGCTTCAAAATTTGAACCTCACCCGAATTGTCATTGCCCATCGACCCGAGACCATTGCCAGCGCGCAACGTCAAATTCATTTAAGCCCAACAGGCATCGTTGAGCGTTCTCACCATGCAACTTCATCAACGCAAATAAATCACGACAGTCCCCCCGCTTACGCGTAACATCCAATGCAACAGATGCGTACCGCGTTTGCTTGAATGTTCTTTTGCCAAATACACAACACCTTGGTTATCAAACCAAACAAGAATCCATCGCCGTCCAAGGCGTACCCAATCTGCTCATTCGCTCCTTGCTCAACAAGCAACAGTTCTATGACCCTGGCAATGCCGCCTTAGACCTCGGCATTTCCTCCGCCTTTTGGTCTTTGTTTGGATTGCTTTGGCCATCCGGTTCGCGCTTGGCAGAACGCATGGCCCTTCGACCTGTCAATGCCGACGAACGCATCCTGGAACTGGGATGTGGTTTGGGGCTGGCCAGTTTGGTGGGGCATCGCCGCGGGGCCAACATCACTGCATCAGATTGCCATCCATTGGCGGGCGAGTTCCTCAGAGAAAATTTGCGCCTCAATCAACTCAGCCCCATGCGCTACCAACATGGTCACTGGGGCCAACACGCCGCGCAACAACAAGATCCCGCAGTGAGCAGCAAGTTTGATTTGATCATTGGGAGCGACATTCTTTACGAGCGCGATGAACAAGGCGACTTGGCAAATTACATCCATCAACACATGGAAGATCACGCAGAGGTCTGGGTGGTTGACCCCAACCGCGGTAACCGTGCACACTTTCACCGCAACATGGCGGCGCAAGGTTTTGCGCTGAAGGAAGAATGCTTAGACATCTCGGCTACATCAGATGCTTCCGCCTACAAAGGCAGAATGTTGACCTACTCCCGCGATTGAATTTTCTTTGTCAGCGCTCTGACTCAAAGGTCAATGCTTTCTGCAACACCGGATCAATGCCCTGTGTGTATTGATGGAATGACATTTCTAATGGCACATCGGGATAGAGTGCATCAGGATCACTCCCTTTGATACGCGTCCAATATTTTGTTGAATGATGAACTTCCGTCCTACTATGAGGCAAATAAAACGACTTCACTTCTCCGAATGCATTTGGTTTTTGTCCGGTCGGCTGACCAATTAAAATGCCATTCAATTGGTTTTTGATTGTCAACGCATTGCCAAATGCAGATGAAAAAGTTCTGTTTCCGATCAACACCCTAACTTTCACAGCTTTATTTTTCAAAACATTGAGCAAGGGCAGAATTAAATTTTCTTGTCCACCAGGGTTATTTCGAAGATCAATGATGACCCTTTCGACTTTTTCTTTTGACAGAATTGAAGCGACAGCATTGACCAACGACTGAAACGGGAAATCTTTTCGCTCTTCACATCTCGAGTAATTGATATAGATGGCTTGTTCTGCTCGATGATACTCATACCAATAGATTTCGGAAGGACGTGACATTGAATAAATCGCATTTTGTGCCGCCCTATGCCACGAGACATTTGGCAATAGTTTGACGCTTTGAAGTTGCACTTCAACTAATTTATTTTGATCCTCAAATTTGTATACGACAGCATCCGATCTCTTTGAAATTCTTAAATATTGGAGCGCTTCGCCGTCCCTCAGAACAGATGGCACCAGGGCTTTGATGGCATATTTATTTTCAGCCGAGATCAGTGAGCCTGCCATGGTCAAGACTTCAGAAAGACTACTGTCTTCAATACCCACCAGTTTCAGCCCCAAGAGGTGCCGCATGTTTTCATGCAATACCGCAGTTACATAAACATCTTCACCCATCTGGGTAAACATGATGGGATAACTGAATTCATGTCGCCAACTGACACGCGTATGCAAATCACCCATCTTTGCCGTAATTTGTTGCAATCGAATAGGGATGTGCTGCTCTTTTAATTTTGGTAGATCGGCTCGTAAACTCTCAACTTCTGCCTCAAAAGTTTCTTTCGAAAGCTTGTGATAAATGTTGGGATGTCGTTCGACCAGTGCTTTTGCAAAAAAGTCCAAGTCTTGTTGCCAATCAACAAGACTCGCCCCGTTAACATCAAAAACAATAATGAGCCCAAGAAATAGCTCTGCGAAAGATTTTGCGACGTATCGTTTCAACTCACGCACTCAATGAAAAGTCGTAATCGATGGTCAAAGGCGCGTGATCACTGAAACGCATGTCCTTGTAGATCTCTGCTTTTTGAGCACCGGCCGCCAAGCCAGCAGTGGCCAAGTGATAGTCCAAACGCCAGCCCACATTCTTGGCATAGGCTTGACCCCGATTGCTCCACCAGGTGTAACACGCATCGGTTGTTTCAGGATGCAAGCGCCTGTACACATCCACCAAGGGTCCCTCGGTGGTCATGTGCGTCATCCACGCGCGCTCTTCTGGCAAAAAGCCGCTGTTCTTTTGGTTGCTTTTCCAATTCTTCAAGTCGGCTTGTTGGTGCGCAATGTTCACATCGCCGCACACAATGAATTCACGCTCAGCGCCCAAAGACTTTAAGTGAGGTCCCATGTGGTCCAAGAAGCGAAACTTGGCTTCTTGCCTTTCAGGGCCTGAAGAGCCGCTAGGGAAATAAGCACTCACAATGGATAACTTGCGTTTGGGCGTGTCAAAACGCAACTCAACAAAGCGTCCTTCGGCATCAAACTCTTCACAGCCCATGCCCACCACCACCTCACTGGGTTCGTGCTTGGTGTAAACCGCCACACCCGAGTAGCCTTTTTTCTCAGCAAAGTGAAAATACCCCTTGAGCCCCGCCAAAGACTCAAATGTGCCAGCCACATCGGGCGCTTGGGCTTTAACCTCTTGCACGCAAATACAATCGGGATTGTTTTGAGCAATCCAGGCCTCCACCCCTTTGGTGGCCGCAGAACGGATGCCGTTCAAGTTCAAGCTGCTTAATTTAAACAAGGATTTCCCCATGGTGACTGGACACACACCCCAAACCGACACAGC
>CALPYQ020000247.1 GCA_943327965.2 Singulisphaera sp. GP187 | reverse complement strand
GGGCACTAAATTTTGGGCGGCATCGCGCATGACTTGTTTGGCAATGCCGGTGCTGCCCGTAAAAACCAAGTGGTCAAAGGCTTGCTGTGTGAAAGATTGGGCCACCTCAACGCCGCCCGTCACCACCGAAAATTCCAAGGGATCAAAAAATTGAGGCACGGCATTGGCCAACCACTCGGAGGTGAGAGGTGACAAATCGGAGGGCTTGGCCATCACGCGGTTGCCAGCGGCAAACACACCCGCCAAGGGCGCAAAAATCATGAACAAGGGCCCGTTCCAAGTGCCCGCAATGCCGACCACCCCTTTGGGCTGGTAACGCAACTCGGCACGTGCGCCAAAAAAATTGAAGGGAAACAAGCCAGCACGGCGCTGGGGCTTGATCCATTCATCGACATGCTTGATGGCGTATTTCAGAGCTTCGATGGGTGCTTGAATGTCCAACATCATGGTGCTAACGGGGTGCCGCCCGCCAAAGTCTGCGCTGATGACATCGCAAATTGAATCGCTGTTTTGCTTGAGTAACTCGACACATCGACGCAGACGGTCCTTGCGAACCGATGCCTCGACGGGGCCCTCGGCCATGAATGCCATGCGCTGGCGCGTTAAATGCTGGCCAATCTCTTCGGGTGAGGGCGATGCTTGCAAGGCTCTTTGATGCATTTTGATGTCTCCTACAGCAGGACCCCTATGCGGTCACCGCTTGAATGTGTTTCTTTGCGATGCAAATGATTCATTCTGCGGCCCTGTTGGCGTCCCTGTCCACTCAATTACCCAATTTGGGTAATTACTGGTGCGGATTATTCATTTTCAACCGAAACTTGTCCCATCCTTGCGCAAATTGCCATTTAAAAAGTCTAACTAAACACCAGGAGACAAGCTCATGAAGATTAGTTTGAAGAAGCTGCACCAATGCTTAGGTGCCATGATTTTGCTGACCAGCGCTGTGGCCATGGCACAGACTGCCAGTCGACCCAATATCATCATGATCATGGCCGACGACATCGGTCCTGCCAACGTGGGTATTTACACCCACGGCCTGATGGTGCCAACCCCCAACATCGACCGACTGGCCAAAGAGGGCATGCTGTTCACAGACCACTATGCCGAGCCCTCTTGCACGTCTGGACGCGCGGCCTTCATTACAGGCCAGATGCCTATTCGCACGGGCTTGACCACCGTGGGCTTGCCAGGCTCGCACATTGGCATCGACAAACGCGACCCGACCCTGGCAGAAATTTTGAAATCCAAGGGCTATCGAACAGCACATTTTGGCAAAAGCCATTTGGGCGATCGCGATGAACACTTGCCGCACAACCATGGCTTTGACGAGTTCTTCGGCAACCTCTACCACCTGAATGCAGAGGAAGAGCCAGAGCAGCGCGACTATCCCACCAAAGCCCTGACCAAATACAAGCCGCGCGGCATCATTGAGGCCTATGCCGGCAAACCGCCCCAAGACAGAGGTCCTTTGACAGTGAAGCGCATGGAAACCATAGACGATGTGGTGACCGATCGCTCATTGAAATTTATGGAGACTGCTGCCAAAGCCAAAGAGCCCTTCTTTTTGTGGCACAACAGTTCACGCATGCACGTTTGGACGCACTTGAAGCCCGAGTCCAGATATTTGGCGCAGCCCTATTCCTCAGAAGAAGATGTTTATGGCAGCGGCATGATTGAGCTAGACAACCATGTGGGCTTGTTGCTGAAAAAACTCGACGAATTGGGCTTGACCAAAAACACCATTGTGATGTTCACCTCCGACAACGGCCCTCAGAGCTTTACTTGGCCCGATGGCGGCACCACACCCTTCAGAGGTGAGAAAGCGTCAACATGGGAAGGTGGATATAGAGTTCCGATGCTGATTCGCTGGCCTGCTCAGATTAAGCCAGGGTCAGTGTCGAACGGCATTCAGTCCCATTACGATTTATTCACCACACTGGCCTCAGCAGCTGGCGTGCCCAACATCGCGTCTGTTTTGAAAAACAGTCACAACGTCCGCATTGATGGTGTCGACAACATTGAACACTGGCGCGGCAATCAGGCTTCAGCACGCAACAGCTTCATTTATTACAACGAGCGTGAATTGGTCGGCGTTCGCATTGGTCCCTGGAAAGGCATGTTGAAGGAGCGCAATGGTTTCTTCGATCCCTTGAAACAAAGCTTTGCTTTTTTCAATTTGCGCATGGACCCGTATGAGCAACGCGGTGGCAATGAGTCCAACAAACTGGCCTTGCGCAAGGCTTGGATTGGCGGACAAATTCAAGACTTGTTGACCGAGCACATCATGAGTTTGCGTGAAACACCACCACGCCAAATTGGCGGCAGCTTGCGTCCCGACGACGCCACCCGTCAACCACCACCCAAAGCACCTTGAAGGGGCTTTGAAGCTGACGATGTCGCAAACGCCATTCCCTCATCTGTTTGCGCCACTGACTTTAGGGTCCTTGACCCTGAAGAACCGCATCCTCATGGGCTCCATGCACACGGGCTTGGAAGATCTGGCAGAGGGCTTTGAAAGGCTTGCCGCGTTTTATGCAGAGCGGGCCCGAGGTGGTGTGTCGCTCATCGTGACGGGGGGCTTTGGCGTCAATGCCCAAGCCTTGGGTCTGGCAGAGCATGCCGCGCATTCCACCTTGTGTTCAGAAGATCAAGCATTGAAGCACCGGGTGTTGACCCAAGCCGTGCACCAAGAGGGGGGTCTCATTGCACTTCAGATGTTGCATGTCGGGCGATACGACTATGCCACTGGCGGTGTATCGGCCTCTGCCATTTTGTCGCCTTTGTCGCCGCATGTGCCGCATGCTTTGAGCCATGAGGAAATTGAGCAACTCATTGAAGACTATGCAAAGTGTGCCCAATTGGCGCGCATGGCGGGCTACGATGGCGTTGAAATCATGGGCTCTGAAGGCTACTTGATCAACCAGTTTTTAGCGCCTCAAACCAATCAACGAAACGATCGGTGGGGCGGCAGTGCCCAAGCGCGGCAGCAGTTTGCGATTGCCATTGTTCAAAAAGTGCGACAAGCCTTAGGCCCTGAGGGCTTGATCATTTTCAGAATTTCATTGCTCGATTTTGTATCAAACGGAAGTCGATTTGATGAGGTGATTGATTTGGCACGCGCCTTAGAAAATGCAGGCGTGTCTATTTTCAATACGGGCATTGGATGGCACGAAGCACGCATTCCAACGGTGGCCACGGTGGTGCCACCGGCGGCTTTCAGTTGGGCTACCCGAAAGCTTCGAGATGCAGTTTCTTTGCCGGTCATTACCAGCAACAGAATCAATACGCCAGAGATAGCAGAAGCGGTCTTGGCAAGAGGCGATGCAGACATGATTTCCATGGCACGTCCATTTTTGGCCGATGCTGAGTTTGTCAACAAAGCGGCAGTAGGTCGATCACAAGACATCAACACATGCATTGCATGCAACCAAGCCTGCTTGGATCAAATTTTTTCAAGGCAAGCAGTCAGTTGTTTGGTCAATCCCCGAGCATGTCACGAAACATTGTGGGCGTTTGAAAAAGCCAGCAAGCCACTGCGCATTGCCGTGGTGGGCGCAGGGCCTGCCGGTTTGGCGTGTGCCACAGAAGCCGCGGGGCGTGGACACCAAGTGACGCTGTTCGAAAGTGCGGCGCACATTGGGGGGCAGTTTGATTTGGCCAGACGCATTCCAGGCAAAGAAGAATTTGCAGAGACGCTCCGCTATTTTCAAAACCTTCTGATCCAGCGAAATGTTCAGGTGCGTTTGGGTCAAAGAGTGGAGATGGCCACATTGCTTGAATTTGACAAGGTGGTCTTGGCAACAGGTGTTAAGCCGCGCCTTCCCACTTTAATGGGTCTTCATCACCCCAAAGTTAAAACCTACAT
>CALPYQ020000246.1 GCA_943327965.2 Singulisphaera sp. GP187 | reverse complement strand
GGCAAAGGCATGACCCTGTAGCCTGCTGCCGCCACAGCTGCCACCAAGCGCGCGCCAGGATCGCTGATGGCGGGCGTGCCTGCATCGCTGACGTAGGCCACACGTTGGCCTTGTGCCAAGCGGGCAATGACTTGCGCGGCGGCTTCGGTTTCATTGTGCTGATGCACGGCCAGCAGTTGTGAGTTGTTGCGATCTAGACCATAAGCACGCAACAGTTGCTGCGTATGACGGGTGTCCTCGCAGGCCAAGGTGTCGGCCCTTTCAATGACATACAAAGCGCGCAAAGTAATGTCTGAAAGATTGCCAATGGGCGTGGCCACCACATACAGTGTGCCGACGGGGTGGTTTTGCGGACCCACTGCCTCACGGGCTGCTTGAAAGGCTTTGCCATACACCGACGACAAAGACACACCCACGTTGTTGGACGTCGGCGCCAAGCCCGTCAATTCAGGCTGTTCAGAATTTCTAGAATTTTCAGAAGTTGACGTCAATGGGGTTCCTCGGTCTAACCAATTAAAGCAGTATGCAAACCACCAAACAAGCGGGCGATGCTGCTGAAGATGACGCGCTGTATTTTTTACAACAACAGGGTTTGCGTTTGTTACACCGCAATTATCGAACGCCCGGCAGGGGTGGTGGAGAAATTGACCTCATTTTGCAAGAATCTGACGGTACCGTGGTGTTTGTCGAGGTACGAAAGCGCGCGCTGAGTCGGTTTGGGGGTGCGTTGGGCAGTGTCAGTCGTACCAAGCAGCGGCGTATTATTTTTGCCGCACGCTATTTTTTATGGCGATATCGCAGCTTGCCGCCTACGCGCTTCGATGTTCTGGCGTGGGAGGCCCATGGCCTAAATTGGCAGAAGGCTGCATTTGATGCAGATGCTTGGTAATTTGCTGGCCCCAAGGCCAAAGGCTGAGGGTATCATTCAGTGCATGTTAGACCTGCGCATTCAGCAACACTTCATCGACAGTGCCGACCTGCAGTATCAGGCCGCCGAAACTTTGGCCAAGCCCTTGGATGCGGGTGTGCAGGCGCTGATGGCCTGCGTCACCAGCGGCGGCAAAGTCTTGGTGTGTGGCGAAGGCAGTTCAGCCGCCTTGGCCCAATATTTCGCCAGCTTGTTTGTGGGCGGATTTGAGCGCGAGCGCCCCGAGTTGGCCGCCATTGCATTGCGCCACGAAGGTCTGGGCGATCCCGCCTATGCCAGCTTGGCCAAGCAAGTCCGTGCCCTGGGTCAAGCGGGCGATGTCTTGTTATTGCTCACAGCCAATGGCGAAGAAGAAGGCCTCATGCGCGCCCTGCATGCTGCGCATGAACGCGACATGAGCGTCATTGCATTGACTGGCAAAGGGGGCGGTGCGGTTGCCAAGGCACTTCGAGAAACAGATGTGCATGTGGGCATCCCTCACGACCGTGCAGCCCGAATTCGCGAGGTACAACAACTGGCACTGCATTGTCTGTGCGATGGTGTTGATGCCCAGCTGATGGGCGACCCAGATGCAGTATCTGAATAATTCCGCCAGCCTATTGCGGCTTATTGCGGTCTTCAAGACGGCACAGATATAAAATAGTGTCAGATTTCCAAAGGACTTTTCAAATGAATTTCAATTACAAACGCTTGATGCTTGCAAGTTTGGCGGCTGGTGCTGTTCTAAGCAGCCTGACGGCTTGCGCACCCTTGGTGGTCGGCAGTGCAGTCATGAGTGGCTTGGTGGCCATTGACCGCCGCACCACAGGCATTCAATTGGAAGATGAGGGCATTGAATTGCGCACGGCGCAAGGCTTGCGTCAAAACCTCAGTGCCAGCGCCCATGTCAATGTCACCAGTTACAACCGCATGGTGCTGTTGACCGGTGAAGTGGGTTCAGCGGCCGACAAAGAGCGCGCAGAAAAATTGGCCAAAAGCCAAGAAAACGTCAGCTCAGTCGTTAACGACTTGGCCATTGAGCCAGCCAGTTCTTTGACGCAACGTTCCAAGGACGCCATCATCACGGGCCAAGTCAAGGCCTTGCTGGTGGACGCCAAAGACTTGCAGTCCAATGCCTTCAAGGTGATCACCGAGCGGGGCGTGGTTTATTTGATGGGCCGCGTGACCAGCCGTGAAGCCCAGCGTGCTTCTGAAATTGCGCGCAGCAGCAGCATCGGTGGCGTGGTCAAAGTAGTTCGCGTGTTTGACATCATCACGGAAGAAGAGCTAAAGCGCATCAGCGCACAGCCCCTGTCACCGCAGGCGCAGCCTAAACTCTGATCACCATTGACCCGTTCATTGGCGATACAAAAAAAGGGGCTCTGACAATTCAGAGCCCCATTTGTTTGGATATTGTTTGGAAAGTGACTGCTTAGCCCAAACGCTTAATGAGGCTGGAAGTGTCCCAACGCTTGCCGCCCATTTGTTGAACGTCGGCATAGAACTGATCGACCAAGGCGGTGACAGGCAAACGTGCGCCATTGCGCTTGGCTTCGTCCATGACCAAGCCTAAATCCTTGCGCATCCAGTCGACGGCAAAGCCAAAGTCGAATTTGTCGGCCACCATGGTTTTGCCGCGGTTGTCCATTTGCCAACTTTGTGCGGCACCTTTGCCAATGACATCCAACACCAAATTCATGTCAAGGCCTGCTTTCTGGCCAAAGGCAATGGCTTCAGACAGCCCCTGTACCAAGCCCGCAATGCAAACTTGGTTGACCATTTTGGTCAGTTGGCCCGCGCCAGATTCACCCATCAATGTGTAGGCTCTTGAAAAAGCCATGGCGGCAGGCTTGGTAATTTCAAAGATGTCGGCATCGCCGCCGCACATGACGGTCAGCAAACCATTTTGAGCGCCCCCTTGGCCGCCAGAAACAGGCGCGTCAATGAAGTGCAGGCCTTGCGCTTTGGCAGCGGCGTACAACTCACGCGCCACATTGGCTGAGGCGGTGGTGTGATCAACCAAGATGGCACCATTCTTCATGCCGGCAAAGGCGCCATCGGCACCCAACACCACCGCGCGCAAGTCGTCATCGTTGCCCACACAGCAAAAAATAATGTCGGCATTTTGGACGGCTTCACGGGGTGTGGCCGCGTGGGCGGGCTGCTTGGAATCGGCAAATTCTTGGCACCATGCCGCTGACTTGGCCGCGCTGCGGTTGTAGACCGTGACAGCGTGGCCGGCTCGTGCCAAGTGACCTGCCATGGGGTAGCCCATGACGCCCAGGCCCAAGAAGGCGACGTTTTGTGAAGGGGCGGATTCGTAAGTTTTAGCGTTCAAGCTGCTCATGATTTTCGTTGTCTCAGGTAAGCGGTTTTAAGAAAGAGGGATGTATTCAGGTGGAGGATTGTCCATCAGATTGAGATTTTGTGGGTATTTGCTGAGTTCCAGCAGCGTTGCTTGGGTTATTTTTTTCTGTCGAAAGAGTCTGAGCAGGCTTTGGTCAAGGGTTTGCATGCCCGCCGACTGACCGGTTTGAAGTTGCGAGTAAAGCTGCGCCACTTTGCCCTCCCGGATGAGATTGCGAACAGCCGTTGTTCCCACCATGACCTCGTGGGCCGCAACGCGGCCGGTACCGCAAGCATGGGGGCACAAAGTTTGGGCCAGCACACCCACCAAGCTTTCGGCGAACAAATTTCGAACCCCTTCTTTTTCGCCCGATGGAAACGCATCGACCAGTCTGTCGATGGCTTGCGGTGCGCTGGCTGTGTGCAAAGTTGCGAGCACCAAATGGCCTGTTTCGGCAGCGGTAAGCGCCAAACGAATGGTGGTGGTGTCGCGCAGCTCGCCAATCAAAATGACATCAGGGTCTTCGCGCAATGCCGCTCGCAGGCCCGACTCAAAATCGGGTGTATCCCGGCCTAACTCGCGTTGTTGGATCAAACATTGCAAGGGCGCATG
>CALPYQ020000245.1 GCA_943327965.2 Singulisphaera sp. GP187 | reverse complement strand
GTGTGGGAAGCTTTCGAAGGCGCATTGTTTCAAGCCAAATCTGCACGTGAAGATGTTAACGAGCCGCTGCCTTCAGTGCCTGTTTGGGCCGAAGAGTTGCGAATTGCACGTGGCGGACACACAGCCCCTGTGCCGCAAGCAGAGTCGAATGAAACACGCGCTGCAGTAGCCAGGGTGGATGGTGAAGCAGCAGTTGCGTCAGATGCTACAAACACTGACGGCAAGGCCGCCAAAGCGCCCAAAGTTAGCAACACCAAAATGGACCCTGCTCAGCGCCAAGCCATGCGTGAAGCGGCCAATCAATTGGTGACAGCTGCCTTGGCTGTATTGGCTGCCGAAGCCAATGAGACCAATTTAGAAGCCTTGCGCCAAACGCTCAAAGAGCAGGGCCGCAACATGGACACCGCCATGGACCTCCAAGTCCATGAGGCCCTGATTGCCGCAGGCGATGCTGCCGGCTGGCAGCGGCATGTGGCAGATCAAAGCCGCCTCGCTTTGGTGCTCAAGGCTGAAGCCTTGTTCAAAAAAGTGCCAGTTGTTGCAGACTTGTTAGCAGAAGGCGAAGAAGAAAAGTTTGTGTTGGAACCCACCGTAGGTGGACGAAAAATGCAAGACAGCTTGCGCCAATTGCGCGAGGAATGGAAAAAAGCAGACCAAGGTGGTTTGCCCAATCATGCACTTTGGAAGCGCTTTGACGGCGCGTGCAACAACGCCTACAAAGTGGTTCAAACTTGGTTGGAAAAAATCAAGTTGGAAGCCACTGAACACCGAACACAACGCATGGCTTTGATTGAAGAAGTTAAAGCCTGGGGTGAAGCCAATGCCCAAAATTCAGATTGGCGTGCACACCTTAAAGCGCTGTATCAATTTGGTGACCGTTGGCGCAATGCAGGTCATCTGAGTGAAAAAGCGTTTGCAGAACTCCAGCCTCTTTGGAAGCAAGCCTTGCACGATGCAGCGGCGCCCCTCGAGGCGGCGCAAAAGGCTAGCACTGCTCGCCGTCAGGCCTTGATTGCAGAGGCAGAACAGTTGGGCGCCTCGCCTGTATTGCGCATCGATGCCGTCAAAGCCTTGCAGCAAACATGGCAGACAGAAGCCCAAAGTGTGCCCATGGACAGGCGCATTGAACAAAAAATGTGGGAAGCTTTCCGCAAGCCCATTGACGAGGCCTTTAGCCGCAAAACCAATTCACGCGAGCAACAAAGCGCGGCCCCATTGAGCGCGCACGATCGCTTGGTGCTTGATGCCTCTAACGCTTTGAAAGCGGCTAACGCTTCTGGCGACGTCCAAAAAATCAAGGCTGCTATGGCGGCGTTGGATGCCGCTTTGAAGGGTCAGGCCAAGGCTGAAGAACAGGCTCAGGACGCTTCAAAAGCCATTGTGAATGCAAATGACAATGCGCAACCAGCACCCACTGAAGCGCCCGAGGCCCCCCAGACTGAAGAGACTGTTACGTCCTCTGAAAGTCTTGACGGCACTGAACCACAGCCCGAGACTGCTGAAACAAGCGCACCGGTTCAGCCCCCCAAGCCGGCACGCCCATTGGTTGCCATGCGCGGCGACGACCGTCCCGGCCAAAAGAAATCAGTGCCCGCAAGCACGGGCCGTGGTGGTCCTGCCGACAGACGCGATGGCAAGCCCGGCGCACGTTTTGACAAAGGTGGTTTTGGTGACAAACAGGGTGGCCGATTTGACCGCAATGATCGACCTGACCGCGAAGAACGTGGTCCTCGCTTGAGCGATACAGCCTTCAGGGCTCAACGTGATGCCAAAGAGCATGCCGAAATGGCCTTGAGAAAATTGGCCGCACAGGCGCATGGCGAGTCTTTGACCAACTTGTTGGCAGCTTGGGAAAAACGTCAAGCCGATTTGGTTCCCTCTGCACAAGACTTGGGTCGCAATGTCAATGCAGCTGCCCGTACAGCTTGGGCGCAAGCTGTGAGTCAAGCGCCCAAGGCATCTGCGGGTGAAGCTATTTTGCGTTTAGAAATGGCCGCAGAAGTGCCTACGCCTGCCGATCATTTGAATGAGCGCAGAGCTTTGCAATTGCAATTGCTAACCCGTAAAAATCAACCCGGCCCGTCGGAAACTTGGGCCTTGGATGTTACAGCGGTGTTGTCTAGTTCGCACGATGCGCAAGTGGCGCGGCGCATGCAAAATGCGCTGAAGAATTTGCTGCGCAGCTGAAAAACGCCGTCGGTTAAGGGCTAATCAGGTCGATTCGTTCGACCTGACCCGATGCGTGCCAACGCAACACTTCGGCCCTCGGGTGTTGCAAGGCATCCCAATCACTCAATACACGACGTACAAACTGCCCTGAAGGCCCAAAGTGGTGATTAGCCGGTTTGTGCGTGTGACCATGAATCATGCATTGTGATTGGCTACTTTGCAGTTTTTGTTCGGCCCACGAAGTGTCTACGTCGGCATAAACAGCATTCGGATTTTGTTTATTCGCTTCACTTTCTTGCCGCATGTGTCGCGCAATTTCTTGTCGTTCTGCCAAGGGCTTGGCCAAGAAGTTGTGTTGCCACTCTGTGGTGCGAACCATGCGTCTGAATGTTTGGTATTGGGTGTCGTCAATGCAACCCTCATCGCCGTGGCACAACAACCAGGTCTGCTGTCCAAAATGCAAAAGCGTCGGGTCGTGCAAATCTTTAACTTGGCAGGCGTTTAAAAAATCGGGCCCAACCAAAAAATCACGATTGCCGCGCATGAAAGCCACAAATCGTTTTGAACTGGCTGTTTTTAAAACGGCCTGACACCGCACCAGAAATTCACTTTGGGAGGTGGCGTCGTCGCCCACCCATACTTCAAACAAATCGCCCAAAATAAAGACAGCGTCTGCTGTCGTTTCGAGCATGTAGCGTTGCCAAAGCTCAAAGGTTTTTGGATCTTGTTCCTGCAAATGCAGGTCTGAAATGAAATCAACCGTGCGCCAATTGTCAGGCGCTTGGAAAGCCTGAAATGGCAACACGGTTGCAGTCATGAAGGAGCAGCTTAGAGCGCAACTGCCTTTTCAATGACGATGGCGTCTTTCGGCACATCATCGTGGAAGCCGTTGCGGCCAGTTTTAACAGCTTCAATGGCATCGACAATTTCAGTGCCTGACACCACATGCGCAAAAACTGCGTAGCCCCAGCCTTGCAGCGAAGGTGCGGTGTGGTTCAAAAACTCATTGTCAGCTGTGTTGATAAAAAACTGAGCAGTGGCCGAGTGGGGCGCTTGCGTGCGCGCCATGGCCAATGTGTATTTGTTATTTTTCAAGCCGTTGTTGGCTTCGTTTTGAATGGCTGCATCCGATTGTTTTTGTTCCATGTTGGGCTCAAAGCCGCCGCCTTGGACCATAAAACCAGGAATAACACGATGGAAGATGGTGTTGTCGTAATGGCCTTTGTTGACGTAATGCAAGAAATTTGCAGTACTCAAGGGCGCTTTTTCTGCGTCAAGTTCAATGAGGATGACGCCTTTGCCGGCGATGTGGAGTTCGACTTGCGGGTTGCTCATGGTTATTGCACCAAAGTGATTGATTGAATGACAACAGGTGTTTTGGGGACATCGGTACGGAAGGGACCGCCCATGCCTGTTGGCGTGCCCCGTATTCTATCCACCACTTCCATGCCAGAAGTGACTTTTCCAAAAACTGTGTAACCAAAAAGTTGCAAGGCATTGAGCAAGTTTTCACGGGGCACATTTTCATAGACCTGACCGCGGTACTCAAAGCGTTTGACCGGATCGCCTTCTGGAATAGGCGTGGGGTCTAAAAAAGCATTGTCAACGGTGTTGATGAAGAACTGTGCAGTGGCCGATTGGGGGTCGTTGGTCCTGGCCATGGCCAAATAACCGATTTGATTTTTCAAGCCTGCCGCCATGGCTTGACGGCCTT
>CALPYQ020000244.1 GCA_943327965.2 Singulisphaera sp. GP187 | reverse complement strand
TTTTCATCGCGGCCCATTTCGGGTGAGTTGGGTAGTTCAAAAAACGCCAACACATTGCCGCCACCAGCATCTAAAAAGATGTGCATGTAGGGGTCGGGTGCTTTGGTAGAAGGCACCAAGTCTTCGGCAATGGCCAAGACAAAGTCCATGTTCAAGTTTTTGGCGTACCACTCGACGGTTTCTTTGGCGTCTTTGCAGCGATAGGCTGCATGGTGAATTCTGCTAATTTTCATGACTTTCCTTTAGGCGTCTACTTGAAGGGCGCCACGTCTAATTTGATCACGTTCCAAGGACTCAAACAATGCTTTGAAGTTGCCTTCGCCAAAGCCCTCATCGGCCTTACGCTGGATAAATTCGAAGAACACTGGGCCCAACAATGTTTGCGAGAAGATTTGCAACAACAAACGCTTTTCGCCATTGGCCGTCGTGCCATCCAACAAGATGCCACGTGCCTGCAATTCTGCCACTGGTTCGCCATGGCCCTTTAGGCGCTCTTCTAGCATCTCGTAGTAGATGTCGTTGGGCGCTGTCATGAGGGGAATGCCAGCCATTTGCAGGGCGTCAACGCTTTTCATCAGGTCGTCCGTGCGCAAAGCAATGTGTTGAATGCCTTCGCCGTTGAACTGCATCAGATACTCTTCAATTTGGCCGCCATTTTTGCCAGATTCTTCGTTCAAAGGAATGCGGATGAGTCCATCGGGGGCTGTCATGGCTCGGCTAGTGAGGCCTGTGTGCGTGCCCTTGATATCGAAGTAGCGAATTTCTCGGAAGTTAAAAATCTTCTCGTAAAAAGCGCCCCAAAACGCCATGCGACCTTTGTACACGTTGTGGGTGAGGTGGTCGATGATTTTGAAGCCATGGCCCACTGGGTGGCGATCTGCACCTTCGATGAACTCAAAGTCAATGTCATAAATGCTTCTGCCGTCTTCGTAACGGTCGATCAAATACAGGGGTGCACCGCCGATGCCTTTGATGGCAGGCAGTCTTAACTCCATCGGCCCTGTCGGTACCTCGACGGGTTGCGCGCCCATGTCTAGCGCACGGGCGTAGGCTTTGTGAGAGTCTTTGACCCGAAATGCAAGCGCACATGCGCACGGACCGTGCTCTGCAGCAAAGTAACCCGCTAGGCTTCTAGGCTCGCGATTGACAATGAAATTGATATCGCCTTGGCGATACAGCACCACGTCTTTGGAGCGGTGTTTGGCCACCAAAGAAAAGCCCATTTTTTCAAACAAGGGCTCGATAACACCCGCCAAAGGGGATGCAAACTCTACAAACTCGAAACCGCACAAACCCATTGGGTTTTCAAACAAATCAGCCATGAAGCTCTCCAGAAATTAAAAGCGCTTATACCACCGGTACTTCTGCCCAGTCCGTAGTGTAGTTGGGCGATCGTCTTTCTTGGCGCATTTGCCATCCGCTATAAGCGCCTTGCGTAGACACCTTGACCGCGCCGCGGCCAAAGCGTTTGTTCAATGCGTCCAAAGTTTGCATCAGCGTGCCTTGCTCGGGCGCAGGCTCTTCGAGCAAGTCGCCTTGGTGGTGTGACACAGGGCTGATTTCGCTCAGCATGATGCCGGCTTTTTTGTATTGGTACTCGGGCTTGTACATGCGCTCGCACAGCGCGTCCACCCATCTAAAAATGACCAAGCTGTCGTTGGTAGGGTAGGGCAGTGGCACCGCCAAGCTGGGCGAGTACTGCGGCAAGTCTTTTCTAAAACGGTTGGTGTGCAAGAACACTTGAATGAGGGCGGCTTGGCTGTTTTGTGCGCGCAATTTGGCGCAGGCGTTGGCCACGAATGTAGACAGGGCGTCTTTTAAAACAGGCAGCTCAGTCACCATGTTGCCAAACGAACGGCTAGAAATAATTTGCTGTTTGTCGGGCGTGACTTCTTGCAAATCGACGCACGGAATTTCTTGCAACTCGCGTTGTGTTTTTTCTATCACCACGCCAAAGTCTGCGCGCAGTGTGGGTGTGTGTGCAGTTTTTAAATCTTGCACGGTTTGAATGTTGTAGGCCGCCAAACGCTTGGTAAGCTTGCGGCCGACACCCCACACTTCTTCCACAGGCAATTGCGTGAGCAGCTTGTCTTTTTGCGCTGCAGTGAGTGCGTTGAAATTGAAAACACCTTGCGAGCGTGGATGTTTCTTGGCCACATGGTTGGCCAGTTTGGCCAAAGTTTTGGTGGGTCCAATGCCCACGCACACCGGAATGCCTGTCCACTGCACCACCCGCTGGCGCATGGCGTAACTCACCTCGCGTAAGTTGGGTATACCGGTCAGGTCCACAAAGCATTCGTCAATGGAATACACCTCAGAGCGTGGTGAGTACTCGCTCAAAATTTGCATCACGCGGTTGGACAGGTCGGCGTACAAAGCGTAGTTGCTGCTGAGTGCAAACACACCATGCTGCGCAACCAAGTCTTTGCACTCAAACCAAGGCTGGCCCATGCGCACGCCCAAGGCCTTGGCCTCGTTGGAGCGCGACACTACGCAGCCATCGTTGTTGGACAAGACCACCACGGGCACATTGCGCAGGTCGGGGCGGAACAAGCGTTCGCAACTGACGTAGAAGTTGTTGCAATCGACCAAGGCCAGTTGTTGAACAGGTGCTTGTGTGGCAGAACTCATAGCGATGCACGACAAGTAGATAAGGTCTCAATACAACTTATGCAAGTTGTATGTCACCACGCCCCAAACGCTAAGCTCCTCGCCGCTCTTGACCACAATGGGCGGGTACAAATTGTTTTCGGCCACCAACTTGACCACGCCGCCGCGCCGGTACAAACGCTTCACGGTGAACTCGTTGTTGAGCACGGCCAACACAATGTTGTTGTGCTTGGCTTCAATGGAGCGGTCGATGACCAGCGCATCACCTTCGTAAATGCCGGCACCCACCATGGAGTCGCCCTTCACTTTGAAAATGAACGTGGCTTCTTTGTTGCGAATGAGGTGGTCATTCAGGTCGATGCGTTTTTGCGTGTGGTCGGCCGCGGGCGATGGAAAGCCAGCTGGTATTTTCCAGGCGCACATGTTGAGCCACAGCTTGGGGGCGGAACTGTCTACCGGCTGAGGAGTGATGAAAGCAGTTGTAGGCATGCTTTAAATATACTGTATAAAAATACAGTATAGTCACCAAAATACCACTTCGCAAGTTGCCAGCGCGCAAAGGCAATTCGGTTGAATGGCACTCGATGCCCTGCCCAACTCATCACAAGGGTTATTTCTCGCAGCCAGTACATGCCTGTCCATGCCGTTGGTATATTGAATACTTATAAAACTGAGGAGATCTCACATGCTAGACCGCCGCTTATTTTTGGGAGCTGGCATTGCCGGCGCATCCGCTCTTACTTTTTCATCCGTGTGGTCTCAGTCGGCCCCCAACTTTGGCCTGCCCGATTTGCCCGCCGTGGGCCACAAGCGCATGAAGCTAGGCAAGATGGAAATCATCGCCCTAAACGATGGCGCTGTACGCCGTCCTTTGGGCGAAGAGTTTGTGACCAACGCACCCCTCGAGCAAGTCAAAGCTTTGCTGGCCAGCCAAAACCTGCCCACCGATTACATCGATGTGCCCTACACACCCTTCTTGTTGATCAATGGCGATCAGCGCTATTTGTTTGACACAGGCTTTGCCGACAACGGCCCCCCCACCACCGGCAAACTGGTCGCCAACTTGGCAGCCGTGGGCCTCAAGCCAACAGACATCAACAACGTGGTGTTGAGCCATTACCACGGTGACCACATCAACGGCTTGCGCAACAAAGCCGGTCAATTGGTCTACCCCAATGCGCGTGTGCACGTGCCTGCCACAGAACATGCATTCTGGATGGACGATGCGCGCATGGAAGCCGCACCACCCGCCATGAAGGGTGCCTTCATGGGTGTACGCCG
>CALPYQ020000243.1 GCA_943327965.2 Singulisphaera sp. GP187 | reverse complement strand
GGGCGCAACCCCACCGATGTTGAGTTGATGATGTTTGCGCAGGCCAACAGCGAGCACTGCAGGCACAAAATTTTCAACGCCAACTTCACCGTCGATGGTGAAGAACAAGCCAACAGCTTGTTTGGCATGATCCGCTATACGCATCAACAAAATCCACAGTACACCGTGGTCGCTTATTCGGACAATGCGTCCATCATGGCAGGACATGAGGTGGAACGATTTGTTGCCAAGAATGGTGGCGCGTATGCAAAAGAAACGGCCACTCACCATGTGCTGATGAAGGTTGAAACACACAACCACCCCACCGCCATTTCGCCTTATCCAGGCGCATCGACCGGTGCAGGTGGCGAAATCAGGGACGAAGGCGCAACTGGCAGGGGTTCCAAACCCAAGGCTGGCTTAACTGGATTTACAGTTTCGAAATTGTGGGATGCACCCAACGGCAAGCCTGCCCACATTGCAAGTCCTTTGCAAATCATGACAGAAGGCCCTTTGGGAGGCGCAGCATTTAACAATGAATTTGGCCGTCCCAATTTGCTAGGTTACTTTCGAGAGTACGAACAAGAAGTTGACGGCGTTGTGCGTGGCTATCACAAGCCCATCATGATTGCGGGTGGACTAGGGGTGATTGACAACATCCAAACCCAAAAAATTCAATTTCCTGCTGGAACTTTATTGATTCAATTGGGCGGCCCTGGCATGCTGATTGGCATGGGCGGCAGTGCAGCCAGCTCTATGGCCTCTGGCACCAATGCGGCCAATTTGGACTTTGATTCTGTGCAACGAGGCAACCCAGAAATTGAACGTCGCGCTCAAGAAGTCATTAACCAATGCTGGATTTTGGGAACAGACAACCCTATCTTGGCCATCCACGATGTGGGTGCCGGTGGTTTGTCCAACGCTTTTCCCGAACTCACCAACGATGCAGGTCGAGGCGCCCGCTTTGATTTGCGTGCCGTTCCCTTGGAGGCTTCTGGACTCTCTCCAAAAGAGATTTGGTCCAACGAAAGCCAAGAGCGCTATGTCTTGGCCATTGCGCCAGAATCCTTAGAAACATTCAAAGCTTTCTGTGAGCGTGAACGCTGTCCGTTTGCGGTTGTAGGCGTTGCAACTGAAGAGCGCCAATTGGTTTTGGAAGATGGGCAAGCAAGCACTCAAGCACTTCAACACCCAGTGAACATGCCCATGAATGTGCTGTTGGGCAAGCCGCCCAAAATGCATCGCAATGTGACTTCAGTAAACCACAGCACTACGGCCATCCAACTGACTGGGGTTGATTTACAAGACGCTGCGCTCAAAGTTTTAAGCCATCCTACAGTGGCTTCAAAGAGGTTCTTAATTACCATTGGCGACCGTACAGTGGGTGGCTTAACTCACCGCGATCAAATGGTGGGGCCGTGGCAAGTTCCTGTGGCCGATTGTGCGGTTACGTTGGCAGACTACAAAGGCTTTCAAGGTGAGGCCATGAGCATGGGGGAGCGTACGCCATTGGCCAGCGTCAATGCTGCCGCCTCAGGCCGGATGGCAGTTGCAGAGGCCATTACCAACTTGTTGGCGGCACCTATCGAGCTTGAACGCGTCAAGCTTAGCGCCAATTGGATGGCTGCTTGTGGCGAACCCGGTGAAGACGCAGCATTGTATGAAACAGTCAAAGCTGTAGGCCTTGAATTGTGCCCAACGCTTGGCATTTCAATTCCTGTTGGCAAAGACAGTCTGTCAATGAAAACACAATGGACAGATCAAAGCGGCGCTCACAAAGTGACGTCGCCGGTGAGTTTAATTGTGACTGCTTTTGCATCTTTGAAAGACGTGCGCGGCACACTCACACCCCAACTTAACGCCGCGTTAGAAGACACCACCTTGATTCTCATTGACTTAAGCAACGGTCAACAACGAATGGGCGGTAGCATCTTGGGTCAAGTCTTGAATCAATCAGGCGATGTTGTGCCCGATCTTGAATCACCCCAAAATTTGATTCAAGTTGTCAAAGCCATCAATCAATTAAGGTCTAGCGGACTGGTATTGGCCTACCACGATCGATCCGATGGCGGCTTGTTCAGTACTGTGGCAGAAATGTGTTTTGCAGGCCAGGTGGGTGTAGCCCTCAATGTCGACTTATTGGTCACTGAAGGCGACGGCATCAGCGACAGTCGGGCCGAATACGGCGATGCCAAAAACTGGGCACAACAAGTTAGCGCACGCCGAGAAGAGCTCACGCTCAAGGCTTTGTTCAATGAAGAGTTGGGCGTGGTCATCCAAGTTGCAACACAAGACCGCGCGGCTGTCATGCAAGTTCTGCGGGAGCACAATTTGTCCAAGCACAGCCATGTCATTGGCAAAACTCGGCCAGCCCATTCAACCATCAGCAAGGGTGTGGGCGAGTTCAGTATTTGGCGCGATACGCAAGAAATTTTTGCCGCCAAATTAGAAGACCTGCATCAAGTTTGGGACAGCGTGAGTTGGAAAATTTGTCAACAGCGCGACAACGCCAATTGCGCAGACAGCGAACATGCGGGTGTTGGCTTGCCAAGCAATCCAGGGTTGCACGTATCCTTAGGCTTCAACCCTGAAGAAAATGTGGCAGCTCCTTGGCTCAATTTGTCAAAGCCCCGCGTTGCCATTTTGCGAGAGCAGGGCGTCAACTCGCATGTTGAGATGGCCTATGCTTTTTCTGAAGCTGGATTTGAGTCTCACGACGTCCACATGACCGATTTGCAATCCGGTCGAGTCAGCTTGAAAGATTTCTCCGGCATGGTGGCTTGTGGCGGTTTCAGTTATGGCGACACTTTGGGTGCTGGCATTGGCTGGGCTCGTAGCATCACATTCAATCCGAAACTGGCCGACGAATTCAAGGCTTATTTTGCACGCCCAGATACTTTTGGCTTAGGCGTCTGCAATGGCTGCCAAATGTTCGCAGAGTTGGCGGACATCATTCCTGGCGCACAAGATTGGCCCCGCTTCACGACCAACCAAAGCGAACGTTTTGAAGCCCGATTGTCCATGGTTGAAGTGCTCGAATCACCCAGCATTTTTCTACAAGGAATGGCTGGAAGTCGAATGCCCATTGCGGTTGCACATGGTGAAGGATTTGCCAACTTTAAGTACCGAGGCAATGCATCTCAGGTGCTTGCCGCCATGCGTTTTGTCGACAATTGGGGGCAAGCAACAGAAACCTATCCTGCCAATCCCAACGGCAGTCCAGGGGGCTTAACGTCTGTTACCACTGCAGACGGGCGCTTTACGGCCATGATGCCGCACCCTGAACGCGTCTTCCGGAATATACAAATGAGCTACACCTCAGAAGATGTCTCTCGCCACAGCCCTTGGTTAAGACTGTGGCAGAACGCTCGCAAGTGGGTTCAATAAAGTTTATTGGACCTTGGCTTTTGCACGCAAGTCATCTTGGTACTTGGCCAATTTGGCTTGTGTCAACTGTTGTGTAATTTGAGGCTTGACTTCTTCTAGCTTGGGTAACTGCGCTTCGCGGACATCGTCCACACGAATCACGTGAAAACCAAATTGACTTTTGACGGGTGTGTCTGTCATTTGGCCTTTTTCTAACTTGACCATGGCATTTGAAAACTCAGCAACATAGCTGGCAGCATTAGCCCAATCCAAGTCACCGCCGTTGGCACCAGAACCTGGATCTTTAGAAGCTTTTTGAGCCAAGTCTTCAAACTTAGCGCCTTTTTTGATGTCTGCAATCAGGTTCTTGGCTTCATCTTCTTTGTCCACCAAAATGTGACGCGCACGGTATTCTTTACCGCCATTGGCTGCTACAAACTTGTCGTATTCCGCCTTGATTTCAGCATCAGTGACGGGATTGCGTTTTTGGAAACTGGCAAACAGTTCGCGAATCAGCAAACTCTGGCGGGCCAATTCAATTTGAGCCTTG
>CALPYQ020000242.1 GCA_943327965.2 Singulisphaera sp. GP187 | reverse complement strand
TACACAGCGACCAAATAGAAGATGCAGACTTTGCCCCTTTGCACGCACAAGGCTTAGACGACGAAGACATTTGGGACATTGCCGCCATCACCGCCTTCTTTGGTCTGTCCAATCGGATGGCCAGTTTTAGCAGCATGATGCCGAACCCCGAGTTTTACCTGATGGGCAGAGTTCCCAAGCAAAAATAAGCGGCCGAGATCAACAGCCTAGGGCGTCACAATCGCCCTAATGTCGTCCGGCAAATTCACTGCCTTCTGCTGCGGAAAATCAACCCAAATGGTGGTTGCGCCACCGGCTGCGTAAATCACGCCCGGTTGGTCTACCAACTCCAAGGTGCACCAAGACTCAAAGGTGGTGCGGCCAGGGTCACTGACGTACATTTTGGCCAATACATTGCCTGGGTATTCCAACTGTTTGTAGAAATTACAAAAAGCATTCACGATGACGGGCCCCTGGCCTTGGGGGTTTGGCACACAACCGATTGAATGAAAATAATCAATGCGCAGTGTTTCCATGAACCGGAAATACACCGTGTTGTTAACGTGCCCCATGGCGTCCATGTCCCCCCAACGGATGGGGATGATGATCTCGTAAACCTTTTTCTTGATCTCAGGAATTGCAATTTTCATCGTTCATCTCGACTAGTTACATTGGCATAGGCCAGCACTTCTGCGACCATTCTCCAACCATTTCTAAGCAGATTCTGCCTCTTCCAAGCTTAAAATGACTTTCCAGCCAATATTTGGTCATCTGTTTTTCAACTTGATGTGAGTCCCCCCATGACACCCGAAGAGATTTTGAGCACACACGGTCCACGCGAATCTATGGAATACGACGTGGTCGTCGTTGGCGGAGGTCCTGCTGGTTTGTCGGCTGCCATTCGTTTGAAACAATTGGCCCAAGAAAAAGGCAACGACGTTTCCGTGGTGGTATTGGAAAAAGGCTCCGAGCCTGGCGCGCACATTTTGTCGGGCGCCATCATGGACCCCATTGCGCTGACTGAACTCTTTCCAAAGTGGAAAGAAATGGGCGCCCCCCTCAACCAACCCGTCACAGAAGATATTTTCTTGATGACCACCGAAAAAGGGGCCACACGCGTTCCCAATTTCGCATTGCCCCCTTGCTTTCACAACGATGGCAATTACATCATCAGCTTGGGCAACCTCACTCGCTGGTTGGGTGAACAAGCCGAAGCCTTGGGTGTTGAAATTTTCCCCGGCTTTACGGCTGCAGAAGTTTTGTACAACGACGATGGCTCGGTCAAAGGTGTGGCCACTGGCAACATGGGCGTAGGCAAGGATGGCGAACCCTCCGACAGCTTTCAACTGGGCATGGAACTTCACGCCAAATACACCGTGTTTGCCGAAGGTGCACGTGGCCACTTGGGTAAACAAGTCATTGCCAAATTCAAATTGGACGAAGGCAAAGACCCGCAAAGCTACGGCATTGGCATCAAAGAGCTTTGGGAAATAGACCCTGCCCGTCACAAAGCCGGTTTGGCTTTGCACAGTGCTGGTTGGCCCTTGGATGAAAACACTTACGGCGGCTCTTTCTTGTATCACATGGAAGACAACAAAGTGGTGGTTGGCTTTGTGGTGGGTTTGGATTACACCAACCCCTGGCTCAGCCCCTTTGAAGAATTTCAACGCTTTAAAACCCACCCCAACATTCGCTGGTACTTTGAAGGCGACGAGGCCAAAGGCATTGCGCCAGCCAAACGCATTTCTTATGGCGCACGCGTTATTACAGCGGGCGGCTTGTTGTCTCTGCCCAAAACTGTTTTCCCGGGTGGCGCGTTGGTCGGTTGCGATGCTGGCTACCTCAATGCCAGCCGCATCAAGGGC
The DNA here is from genome assembly GCA_943327965.2 of Singulisphaera sp. GP187. Taxonomy (GTDB): domain Bacteria; phylum Pseudomonadota; class Gammaproteobacteria; order Burkholderiales; family Burkholderiaceae_C; genus Limnohabitans_A. The sequence continues at coordinate 2,055 of CALPYQ020000242.1, read as the reverse complement.
AGTCACGCTGCCATCAAAACCGGCATGTTGGCGGCAGAAGCAGCCTACGAATCCTTACAAGCAGGTCGCGCACACGATGAGCTCAGTGCCTATCCAGAGGCTTTTGAAATCAGTTGGTTGCACACCGAGTTGAACAAGGCGCGCAACTTCAAACAGTGGTTTAAAAAGGGTCGCACAGTGGGTACCCTCATGACTGGCGTTGAACAATTTTTGTTGCGGGGCCACGTACCTTGGACCATTCACCGCGCTGCCGCAGACCATACCTATTTGAAACCAGCGGCCGAATGTCAGCCCATTCAATATCCCAAGCCCGACGGCAAGCTGACCTTCGATCGTTTGTCCAGCGTGTTCATCAGCAACACCAACCACGAAGAGAACCAGCCCGCTCACCTCACCTTGAAGGATGCCAGCGTACCCGTCGGCATTAACTTGGCCAAATTTGCAGGACCTGAGGCACGTTACTGCCCTGCAGGTGTGTACGAGTACGTCAAAAACGAAGACCAATCGGATCGATTGCAAATCAATGCGCAAAACTGCGTGCATTGCAAAACTTGCGATGTGAAAGATCCCACGCAAAACATCGTTTGGGTCACGCCAGAAGGTGGCGGGGGTCCTAACTATTCGGGCATGTAAAAAGTGCCCAGGGTCTTTCAGACCTGTTTATAATTTGAAACGTCAGGAGAGTGCAGCCCTTTTGGGGGCGGCCACCGAAGGCGCAGGAAATGTCAAAATTTCTGAACGCTCAGGTACCCAGGACTGACAAACGTTAAAACATTTGTTTTAGCGCTTCCTCACTGGAGAGAGAGGGCGGACCATCCGGTCGAACCCTCCACCGAAGGCGCAACCCGCAGTGGTTCTTTCAAATTCAATCGAAAGACCCAACCGGCGAATCGCTCAGGTAAAGCGGACAGCGAGGGCAACCCATGATTTCGGTCATGGCTTTACATTGCCCTTGGAGATTTCAATTGTCCGCTGATACCGCTTTGCTCAACACCCCGCTCAATGCTTTGCACATCGAACTTGGCGCCCGCATGGTGCCCTTTGCGGGTTACAGCATGCCCGTTCAATATCCCATGGGTGTGATGGCTGAACACCATCACACCCGCGCAGAAGCTGGCTTGTTTGATGTGTCGCACATGGGCCAACTGCGCTTGGTCGGCCCCGATGCTGCGGCTGCTTTTGAGTCCTTAATGCCCGTTGATGTCATTGATTTACCCGTCGGCAAACAGCGCTATGGCTTGCTGCTGACAGATGCGGGCACCATCATTGACGACCTGATGTTTGTCAACCGCGGCACCGACATTTTTGTGATTGTGAATGGTGCCTGCAAAGTCAATGACATTGCACACATCCAAGCACGCATTGGTTCACGCTGCCAAGTCATTCCCATGCCAGAGCGCGCCCTTTTGGCATTGCAAGGTCCTAAAGCTGTCACGGCATTGACCCGTTTGTTGCCAGGCGTAGAAAAATTAGTCTTTATGACGGGTTCTGCATTTGAATGCCAGGGTGCTGAACTTTTTGTAACCCGCTCGGGTTACACCGGCGAAGATGGTTTTGAAATTTCGATCGGCAATGAGCACGTCGATTCATTTGCACGAGCCTTGTTGGCCCAAGCAGAAGTCAAACCGATTGGCCTAGGCGCACGCAATTCATTGCGTCTTGAAGCGGGCTTGTGCTTGTACGGCAATGACATTGACACCACCACCACACCCATCGAAGCAGGACTGAACTGGGCCATCCAAAAAGTGCGCCGAACAGGTGGCGCACGCGCAGGTGGTTTTCCTGGCGCACACATTGTGTTGGGTCAATTGGATGGCACCTACCCTCTTCAGCGTAAACGCGTTGGCTTGATTGCCCAAGAGCGAATTCCTGTTCGCGAACACGTTGAATTGCAAAACACGCAAGGCACCAAAATTGGAGAAGTGTCCAGTGGCTTGTTAGGCCCAACAGCCAATGTCCCGGTCGCTATGGGCTATGTCGATGCTGCTAGCGCTTCACTGGGAACTGTTGTCAACGCCATGGTGCGCGGAAAAGCTGTTCCCATGATCGTCAGCG
>CALPYQ020000241.1 GCA_943327965.2 Singulisphaera sp. GP187 | reverse complement strand
TGCCATCGAGCTCAAAAAATGCGTTGGCTGTGGCCTCGGGTCTTTTCCAATAGCCTTTAAAAACTTGCGGGCCACTGATGACAATCTCACCTGATTGGCCCACTGGTAATTCCTGCAATGTTTCGGGGTCGACCACTCGGGCATCGACGCTCATAAAGGGGATGCCCAGACATTGCTGCTTTGAGGCATCGGGGGGGTTGGTGTGCGAAGGGGCAGCAGTTTCAGTTAAACCATAACCTTCGATGTATTTCAAATTGAACAGTTCATTGAGTTTTTGCGCAACGGCTTGGGGCATGGCTGCGCCGCCACCCCCGATGTTTTGCAGGCTGCTCAAATCGTAGGTGTCTAAGTTGGGGCTTCCCAACAAATCAATCACCATGGTGGGAATGTTGGTCCAATGAGAAATTTTCCATTTGGAAATTAAGCGACCGGCCAAATCGCGATCCCATCTGGGCATCAGCACCAGCGTGGCCCCTAAAAATAAAGTGGCATGCATCACACTCACCATACCTGTGATGTGAAACATGGGGACCACGCCCAGACACTTGTTTTCGGCTGTGCCGTTGGACCACAAGCCACTGGCCAAGGCGTTGTGCATGATGGTGCCGTGGGTGTGCATGCAACCTTTTGGCAAACCCGTTGTGCCGCTGGTGTAAGGCAACACGGCCAGGTCCTGGGGGGTGGCGCTGACTTCCGTTAAATCAATGGGGGTTTGTAGGGCATCGTGCCATGCATGCACTTGACCGCCAAGCAACTCTGGCAAGGCATGCACTGTCAACAACCAAGGGCGCCATGCATCGGGCATTTCTTCAGGGCTGACGGACTGCGCGTCAAAGACATCTGTAAATTGGGTGACCAGTAAATGTTTGAGGCCTTCATGCGATGGCAAGGCATTGCTGGCCGCGGCCAACTCATGCGCCAAGTCCGCCGTTGTGACCGCAACTTTGGCGTCGGGGTCTAGGATGTAATGTTTGAGCTCCTCCATGCGATTCATCGGATTGACAGGAACCACCACAGCATCGAGGCGCAAAATGGCAAAGTGAGCCATGACCAATTGCGGACAATTTTGCATGTCCAGCACCACGCGGTCACCCTTTTGAACGCCCATCTTGCGAAGTGCCGACGCAATTTGTTCTGCGGCCTTGAGCAGTTGGGCGTAGGTCCATGTTTGCCCCATGAACACCAACGCCAGCTTCTCTGGGTAGCGCATGGCACTGACTTGCAAGTTCAACCAAAGAGAAGTTTGGGGTGCCGTCAATGCATAGGGCAAGCGTTTGGGCCAAACAGCGTGGTGAACAGGCATTCGAAAAGACTCCCACTGGGTAAAAAAGGCAGAACAAATGCCCCGCAACGGTCAGCATTTTGCTCCTCGCATCCTAAACAAGAATATCGCGCGAGAACATCCCTATAGTCCCTAGGTGGAAGACAGCAATTGCAAGCATTTGTAGCTTTTAACTGGTTGGATACCGGCTAAATTGGAGTTTTCCAAATCGAGGCACACATGTCACCTTTGCCTACCCCCGCCTGCTGCGGCACAAGCAAAGCAGCTCAATTACTCCAACTCTCAGTTGGCACAGTCCAAAGCTTGGTCGACAAAAAAATTTTGGACGCCTGGGTCACCGAGGGCGGCCATCGGCGTATTTCCCTCAGTTCCATCCACGATTACCAAGCGCAACAACAAAAACTCCCTGCCCTAGAACGCCTCATGGGCGAGCGCCTCAAGGTCATGGTGATCGATGACGATGCCGTCACCCGACATCTGCTCCAAGACGCATGCCTTTCTACCCATTCTCGGGTGGACTGTTGCGCTGTCGATTCAGGCATTCAAGCCTTGCTGACCCTGCCCCTCTTCAAGCCCCAAATTATCATTTTGGACCTGCTCATGCCAGGGGTTGATGGTTGGGAAATGGTGCGGCAACTCAAGCAAAAAGAAGACTTTGCGCAACTTCAAATTATCAGCATTTCAGCACTTTCCAGCGAACAACTTGCACAGCGAGGCGGCCCACCCGAGGGGTCGCACTTTATGGCCAAGCCAGTTGACTTAGGATGGCTGAAAGGATACTTGCTAGGCCATATGGCGCCACAGGCATGGCTTTGAATCCGGCAAGCCAGCCATCACCACTTATTGAGAAAACCGGTATTTCAGCTGAAAACTCACTGCGCCATAAAGCCTGTCTTTCAAGGGCGGTACCAGCATCACGTTCATGCCTATGTTTTTAGACTCCCAGCTTGCCACTGGCAACACGGCCGGAAACCATCCGCCATTCAAAGCTTTGGGATAGCCGTTAAAGGCACCGCCAACCACCCCCAACTTCACGCCTCCCAAGCGCCAAGGCTGGTAGTAAGCGCCCAAATAATTTGAATGCGCGTTGTCGCTGTTTGTAAAACCGCCAGCAGTCAGGCTCAGGTCATCGCTCAGCTTGTATTCAACGCCAAACCCGGGGTTGGGGTTTCGCAGGCCCTTGTTGGTATCAAAGTGTGCAGAATAAAAGCCGGCATTGAACCAGACCTTTGAAAGCTCTGATTGAGCTTGTGCATTGCCGCCATAAAGCAGGACGATGAAGAAAAAAAGGGAAGAAGTATTGAGAATTTGTGGGCGATAACGGGCAGCTATACAAATGGCCGACCCATCTAAATTCACATTCAATTCTTTTAGTCTTTTCATTCGGATAGATTCTTCATTGGTTTAGGACTGTTCTTAAGTGAACATCTTACATTTGCGCTCAACTGATTGAACTTCATTGACACCAACTAAATTTAATACTAAATTTAGGCATATCAAATTCAAAACCAAATCATGCAATCCATTGCCAACATAAAGTCCATTTCTTATTTAAAAAGCAATGCAGCGCAAATTGCCGAAGACCTAGAGAAACATGGCCATCCCTATGTCATTACCCAAAATGGCGAAGCCACGATGGTCATACAAGCTGTTCAACAATTTCAGGAAAAAGAATCACTCATTGCCGCTTTGAAAATCATTGCATTAGGTGATAAAGATCGAATTGAAGGCAAAGGCATTTCAGTCACCGACTCGCGTGCACAACTTAAAGCTGCTCGCCAGAACCGACCATAATGGCCGTCATTATTCTTCCCGATGCTCAAGCCCAACTGCTATCGCTTCAGGACTACATGCTCAAAAGTTGGAGCCAGAGCGACTGGCTCAAAGCAGAAGATGAGATTTTTGAAAAACTTGAAAAAATAGATGCTGGCCAGTTCAATGGCACTGTCATTCACGAACTGGCATCTGTAGGCATACAAGACTTCAAAAACGCCTACACCTCGCACCACAAGATTGTCTACAAACGATTCGGCAAAGACACTTTCGTTTACCTGATTGCCTCACACAAACAGGATTTCCCGACTTTGCTTTCTAAAATTATCTTGGGCCGATAGAACTCGTAAGACTGAAATGAAAAACGCGCCCGAAGGCGCGTGTTTACATGCTTTTTGGCGGAGTGGACGTCCTACGCATCCGAACTCAACTAACTCCAATACGCTCTTTCACCGCGTGTAAATTATTGAAAATAAACAGATTAGTCTCTAGACTGCTCCCGGTAGACCTTCATTGCGCTGTGCGCGGCATCAGGCCCATCAGATTGCGGGTGAAGCCACCGTCGACTGTCAGGTCGACGCCATTGACGTAACCGCTGCGATCACTGGCCAGGTAGACGACCGCGTCGGCGATCTCTTCGGGCTGGCCGATGCGGCGCAAGGGAATGGCTTGGCCGCGCAGCTCCGCCATTCCGGGCCGACCGTAGGCCTCCTGTGTCATGCCGGTCCAGGTCATGCCTGGACACACCGTGTTGCTGCGGATGCCCTGCGGGCCCCATTCGATGGCCAACTGCCGCGACAGCATCGACACGGCAGCCTTACTGATGGCGTAAGCGCCCGAGTGA
>CALPYQ020000240.1 GCA_943327965.2 Singulisphaera sp. GP187 | reverse complement strand
TCAAGACTACGCCGTGCGCGCCAAGGTGTCCGAAATGTTGTTGGCCGCCACGCAATGTAAAACCGCTGTATCCGAAGCGGTCAGCACTGCGTCGCAAGCCGATGTCAGCGCTACCCTGCCTACCGCCTGTCAAACTCAAACCTCGCAGTATGTCTCTAGCCTGTCGGTCAGTGCCGATGGCGTCATCACGGTGGTTGGCAATGCCACTACTTTGCGCGGCAGCACCAGCGCCACCACCAATGCGCTTTCACTCACGCCACTTCAAGCTGGCGCCATCGCCTTAGTGGGCACCACCGATGGTGGCAAGCCCATCAGTGCTTGGGCCTGTGGTCCGGCGGCTACCAATCCAATAGCGGCCAAATACCTGCCCAGTTCGTGCAAGGGTGTCTGAGCATCTCAACACCTGGTTTACGAAGCCACCCAATGCCCCGACTTGCCGCCTTGCTTCTCTAACAGCTTCACATCGGTCATGACCATGCCGCGGTCGGCGGCTTTGCACATGTCATAAATGGTGAGCAAGGCCACTTGAACAGCAGTCAGGGCTTCCATCTCTACACCCGTTTGGCCAATGGTTTCTGCAGTGGCAGTACACACAATGGTCGGAAGCTCTGCATCCGCAATCACTTCAAAGTCTAGCGCCACCCGTGTCAAAGCCAGGGGATGGCAGAGGGGTATCAGGTCGGCTGTTTTTTTAGCGCCCTGAATGCCCGCTATGCGTGCAATGCCCAAAACATCCCCTTTTTTGACCGTACCCGACTGAATCAAGGCCAGCGTGGATGGCAACATGTGAATGCGTCCGGTAGCCACAGCAACCCTGTGCGTGACGGCTTTTGCGCCCACATCCACCATGTGGGCTTGGCCTTGCGCGTCAAAATGTGTCAGGGGCGAAATAGCGGTGGGTATTGAATTTGACATGGTCTGAGACATCCATACTGGTAAAAACCATTTACAAACGGTTCACTAAATTACCGCATGATACGTGTTTCAGCTTTTCTAAAGAACCTGGTCAACTTAATTGAAGCGAGTGACTCCAAAATCCAAAACCTTGATGGCGTTGCTAATCACATCGCTCTGGTTCACGCCTGTCTGGGCGCAATTGCCGCCCAGCACACAAAGCTTGCCATCATTGGGCGACGGCGCAGACATTACCTTGAGTGCCGAACGCAAGTTGGGCGACCGCATTGCGCGTGAGCTTTACCGCGATCCAGACTTTTTAGAAGATCCCATTCTGGACGAGTATTTGCAAAATATTTGGCAGCCACTTGTCAAAAGTGCCCAAGCCAGGGGAGAGCTTTCGCCCGAGCTCATGGCGCGTTTTGCTTGGAAAATTTTGGTTGGCAGAGATCGTTCTGTGAATGCCTTTGCTTTGCCTGGTGGTTATTTGGGTGTTCACTTGGGTCTGATTGGCGTGGTTTCGTCGCGCGACGAATTGGCCTCCGTCATGGCCCACGAGCTAAGCCATGTCACCCAAAGACACATTGCCAGATCGATTGGTGAGCAAGCGCGCATGACGCCCTGGCTCATTGGCGCCATGATTTTGGGCATGCTGGCCGCAGGCAAAAGTGCGCAAGGCGTGCAAAGCGCTCAGGCCATGATCGTTGGTGGCCAAGCGCTTGCTGCTCAGTCTCAGTTGAACTTTTCACGCGACATGGAGCGTGAAGCAGATCGGATTGGCTATGGCGTTATGGCTGAAGCGGGCTTTGACACGCAAGGTTTTGTCACCATGTTTGGCAAATTGCAGCAAGCGTCTGGCTTGAATGACAGCGGTGGTTTTCCTTATCTGAGAAGCCATCCCTTAACCACCGAACGCATGGCAGACATGCAAGCACGGCAGCAGTTGTTGAACAACAAGCCGCGCAATTTAGAAGAAGACTTGATACAAGCCATGATGTCTGCCAGAGCACGTACGTTGGCTCAACCTGGCGTGGATGCGCTTCGCGCTTGGGCCAATGAGGCCGCCGACCCCCATCTTGACCGCCTTTCTGCTAGCAAACGCATGGGCGTTTTATATGGCGCCTACATGTCATGGGTTCTGTTGCGCGACTTCAAGCAAGCCAAGGCCTTGAAACAACAACTCATCCAAACGGCTGGGCAACATGCGGGGGCGCTGCGTTTAATTCAGTTGTTGGAAGTTGAACTTGCCTTCAAAGAAGACGACATGCAGCTCGCCTTGAATTTGCTCGACAAGACGGTCAGTGCATCGACTTGGCCACGCCCCGAAATGATCTTGATTTCTCAAGCAGTATCTAGACGGCATGCTGCAACGCCAGACGCCGCAAGTGCGGCCTTGTTGGGCAAAGTTATTTCAAATCTTCAGCGCTGGGTGTTGGAACAGCCTCTAGATGCGCAGGTGTGGCAAATTTTGGCCCATGCACTTTCTGCGCAAGGACGCGTGTTGGCCAGCCTGCGTGCAGAGGGCGAGGCCCAATTGGCAAGATGGGATGTGGCCGCTGCTGTCGATCGTTTCAGGGCCGCTCAAGATGCTTCCCGGAAACTGCCCGTGCACTTAAGTGACCACATTGAGGCGTCCATTGTGGATGCCCGATTGCGCTATGCGCAAGGGCTTTTGAAAGAGCAACTGTTGGAACGACAAGAACGCTGAGGGCCGTTCATTGTGCAGCTGGCACGTCGCAGCGCATCCATCCTGAAGCAGATTTGACACATTGCAAAACACCCTCTGGCATGCGCTTGGGGTGTCTCAAAAATTGCCAACTTCCGGTGGTTTTTGTAAACATGTAGGTATCGCGAAAATTCACGGTATGCCCCCCGGCTTGTGTATAAAAATAATCGCTGCTAAATTGAATGCTTGTATCGGTGACCTGCCAATTTTTTAGCGTTTGAATAAAGAGTTGTGTCGGGCCTTCAATGTGTTGCATTTGATAAATGCTTCTGGGTTGAAGCACCTCCAAAACCTCTGAATTTTCTGGCGCTTGTGCGGGCCTGTTTGGCGGTCGCATTAAGATTTGCTGCGTCATGCTGGCAATGGCTGGCATGGCTTCACGAATGAGAAGAAGTTGTGCAGGCGTTAAATTTTCATCGCGAAGCTTGAATGCTTTTTTGATGAAAAGATGGGGCGGCACAATTTCAAATGCAATGCCTTCCACCACATCGGTATGTCCTTTGTCGACAAAGAACGAGGCGGCCATGGCCGATGAAGTGGTATGCATGAACAAGCCCAAAAATGTGCCGATCAAGCCCATGTTCTTTTTTAAGTGGTTCATGGTGATGCGCGCTCAATCGCCCCAGCGACAGCTTGATTCCTGTGCATTTTTGTAGGCACTCTCGCCCAAGAAGGCAACCGTGACGTAGTAAATGCCGGAGATGGCATTGCAAGTCAGCATGCCGCCGCCTTGCTCACCACACTCATTCATGATGTTGCTGTAAAAATTGGCATCGGCGGTACTTTTTTCAAAGCCACAGGTGGCGTAGCTTTGGTCATGTTCAAAACACGCTTGCGAAATATCGATGCCAAACAAAATGTCTGGAATGAACGCATCACTTTTGACAGTGCCACACCCTGCGCCCAAGGCGTTGCCATCAACGCGCGCGCCTTTGCTGGTTCCCGATTCAAATTTTAAAAAGCTCCAGAAGCCGCCGCCCTGAACTTGTTCCGCCATCTCTAAACTAAATGTTTGCATGATTTTTCCTTGTCAAAATGAGTCCCACTGCAGACTGGTCTTCATCCTACGAGGCTGCATCCAACTTGCCTCATGCATCCCCTTGCAATTGCCCCTCTAAGGTCATTTCTAAACCGGTATGATTGGATTGCACTTCTAGGTACTTTTTCCCCCATGGCAGGCATCCACATCACCGACATTGAAGCGGCCATCAATTACTGGCGCGAAAAAAATCCATCGCCCGACGGTGTCACACTGCCACGCGAATTGCGTGCGTTGGCAGAGGTGTATGCCT
>CALPYQ020000239.1 GCA_943327965.2 Singulisphaera sp. GP187 | reverse complement strand
GCGTCAAGGTCATGGCCAAAAAAGTCGATGTTTCCAATCAAGCTGAAATGGAAGCGCTTGCCAAAGAGGTAGAGAATCAATTTGGCGCACCCCATTTTGTTTTCAACAATGCGGGCGTGGGTTCAGGTGGACTCATTTGGGAAAATACCGTCGCCGATTGGACATGGGTCTTGGGCGTCAATGTCTGGGGCGTTGTGCATGGCGTTCGCTTGTTCACCCCCATGATGCTGGCTGCAGCCAAAAAAGACCCCAACTACCAAGGCCATATTGTCAACACGGCCAGCATGGCCGGTTTACTAACGGCTCCCAACATGGGCGTCTACAACGTCAGCAAACATGCTGTCGTGGCGCTCACAGAAACACTTTATCAAGACCTCAAACTGGTGACCGATCAGGTGAGTGCCAGTGTTTTATGCCCTTACTTTGTGCCAACAGGCATTAGCCAAAGCCACCGCAATCGTCCCGCTGAATTGCCCCACCAAAAGGCTACCAAGAGCCAGAAAATTGGTCAGGCCATGAGCGACAAAGCGGTCAACAGTGGCAAGGTATCGGCAGCCGACACGGCCCGCTTGGTTTTTGATGCCATTGCTCAAGATCAGTTCTATATTTACAGCCATCCTCACGCTTTGGGCAACGTTCAAACGCGAATGGAAGCCATTGTTCAGCAACAAAATCCACCAAATCCTTTTGCGGCTCGGCCCGATATTGGCGAAAAATTGAAAGCAGAACTGCGCAGCGATTAATCGCTGGTCTGAATGTGGCAAACTCGTCGGCTTTGTGACAGTCATTGTAGAAATTAGCCCTCGAGATGCAGAAAATATTAGGCCAACTGGCCACTGAAATTAAAATTCGTCCTGAGCAGGTTCAGGCGGCCGTGAGTTTGTTAGATGGCGGTGCTACCGTACCTTTTATCGCCCGTTACCGAAAAGAAGTGACCGGCGGTCTAGACGACATTCAATTGCGTGAACTGGAATACCGGCTAGGTTATTTGCGTGAATTAGAAGAGCGCCGCGCCACCATCCTCAAAAGTATTTCAGACCAAGGCAAACTCACGCCCGATTTGCAATTTGCCATTGACCAAGCGGCGACCAAACAAGACTTGGAAGATTTGTACTTGCCCTTCAAGCCAAAGCGCAGAACCAAGGGCATGATTTCCAAAGAAGCAGGCATTGAGCCTCTTGCAGATGCTTTATGGGCCAATCCTGCCCTCAACCCGCAAGACGAAGCACAAGCCTATTTGAAGCCCTCTGATGCCATTGAAGGCGCAGATTTTTCAACAGTGGGCGCCGTGTTGGATGGCGTGCGCGATATTTTGTCCGAGCGCTGGGCCGAAGATGCGTCACTGATTCAAGCCTTGCGTGAATGGCTTTGGAAAGAGGGCATGTTCACCAGCCGTTTGGCATCTGGTAAAGATGAGAACCAAGCGGAAGTGGCCAAGTTCAGAGACTACTTTGACTACAGCGAGCCTATTGGCCGCGTGCCTTCACACCGTGCATTGGCTGTATTTCGGGGTCGAGCCCTTGAGTTCTTAGATGCCAAATTGTCCTTACCAGAGCCTGAAGCCCTGAACGCCTCAGCAACAAACCTAACGGCCACTGCAGCAGCGCAGGCGGCCAGCGCGTTGGCTGAAGGTCGTATTGCGCTGCATCTTGAATGGTCACACCGTGCCAGGCCCGCAGACGATCTCATTCGCAAAACCATCGTCTGGACTTGGCGCGTCAAACTGAGTTTGTCGCTTGAGCGTGACTTGTTTACCCGACTGCGCGAAGAGGCAGAAAAGGTGGCGATCAAAGTTTTTGCAGACAACTTGCGTGATTTGTTATTGGCAGCACCAGCAGGACCGCGTGTGGTGCTGGGCTTAGACCCTGGAATTCGAACTGGCGTCAAAGTGGCGGTAGTTGATGAAACTGGCAAGTTGGTTGAAACTTCAACGGTTTATCCCCATGAACCCCGCAGGGACTGGGATGGTTCTCTCCATACTTTGAACAAACTGTGAACAAAACATGGCGTGAACTTGATCGCCATTGGCAACGGCACCGCCAGCCGCGAAACAGACAAACTGGCCGCCGACCTCATCATGCAACTGAAAACGTCAGACAGCCCAGAAATTCAAAAAGTTGTGGTGAGCGAGGCGGGCGCATCGGTTTATTCAGCCAGTGAATTTGCCAGCCAAGAAATGCCGGATGTGGATGTCAGCCTGCGAGGTGCCGCCAGCATTGCGCGCAGGTTGCAAGATCCTTTGGCCGAGTTGGTCAAAATTGATCCGAAATCGATCGGTGTAGGCCAATACCAACATGACGTCAATCAAACAGAATTAGCACGCACATTGGAAGCTGTGGTTGAAGATTGCGTCAATGCAGTGGGTGTTGACCTCAACACAGCCAGTGTGCCTTTGTTGTCACGCGTGTCCGGCTTGTCGGGTGGCGTTGCCAAATCAGTGGTCCGCTGGCGGGAAGCCAATGGCGCATTCAAGAATCGTCAAGACCTCTTGAAGGTGACGGGTCTTGGCGCAAAAACCTTTGAACAAAGTGCAGGTTTCTTGCGCATTCGCGGTGGCGACAATCCTTTGGACATGACCGGTGTTCACCCCGAAACTTATCCGGTGGTTGAAGCCATCATGGCCAAGGTGGCACAGCCTGTTGAAAATGTCATGGGCCGTGCCGACATGCTCAAAACATTGCGACCTGAATTGTTTGCCAATGACACATTTGGCGTCATCACCGTCAAAGACATTTTGGTTGAATTGGAAAAACCAGGACGCGACCCTCGCCCTGATTTCAAAGTGGCTCGCTTCAATGATGGCGTTGATGACATTCGCGATTTGAAAGAGGGCATGATTTTGGAAGGGACCGTCAGCAACGTGGCGGCCTTTGGCGCATTCATTGATTTAGGGGTTCACCAAGATGGCTTGGTACACGTTAGTCAGCTAAGCAACAAATTCATTACCGATGCCCGTGAAGTGGTGAAGACAGGCGATATCGTCAAGGTCAAGGTGACCGAAGTGGATGTGGCACGCAAACGCATTGGGCTGACCATGAAGCTCAGTGACACGAGCACTGCCAATGCCCAACGTGGCCGCGAAAATAAATTTGAAGCGGGACATCGACAATCCCATCAAAATCAACGCGCACAAGGCCCTGCGCAATCTGGCAACTTAGGTCAGAGTGCCATGGCATCTGCCTTCGCCAAGTTGCAAAACAAAGGCTAAAGTTTCAAATGAAAGCACTTGCCATCTATGCCGGCCCCAAAGCCAAACAGCACTTGGCGATGCATGGACTTAGCGCATCCGATGTGGGTGTCATTCCAGCTGCAGCGGGTGGTCCCAAGGGCTTAATTCTGGGTCCACTCGATCGGTTCATGTTCAATGAATGGTTGCCAACCAGTCAACAGACGATAGATTTGGTCGGCGCCTCTATAGGTGCTTGGCGAATGGCCACGGCTTGTCTGCCAGACAGCAAGGCAGGTTTACTCAGACTTGAGCATGATTACATTCACCAACATTACGAACTAAAGCCTGGTGAGAAGTTTCCAGGCGCCCAGCAAGTTAGTGACGCATTCCGCGAAAACTTAGATTCGTTCTACGGTGGTTTGGTTGAAACTTTACTGTCGCATCCTCGCTACCGCTTGCATGTACTGACTTCTAGAGGCAAAGGCTTACTCAATCGCGAACACAAATTGCTCAGCCCCCTTGGCTATGGCGTTGCATTTATTCGCAATCTGTTGAGTCGCAAGGCCATGGGCGCTTCATTGGAACGCGTGGTGTTTTCATCGCGGGGCGAACTGCCTTTTGGGACCCAAGATTACGCGACAAGGCATCTAGCGCTGACAAAGAACAATTTCATGGATGTCCTCCAAGCCAGTTGCGCCATCCCCTTTGTTTTGAAAGCCATTCACAACATTGATGGCGCACCCAG
>CALPYQ020000238.1 GCA_943327965.2 Singulisphaera sp. GP187 | reverse complement strand
GCCAATGCCTATGCCTTTTATCAAGCTAAAAGCATCCGGCAAACTGAATACAAATTGGCGGCTGCCGATTTAGAACTTCAAATGGCGCGTGAACCCAATATGAACGCCAACGCCAAAGCCTTGTTCGAAAAGAAACTCGCAGACTACAACAAGACCATTCAACGCTATGAGGCAGAACCTGAAACCAAAGAAGGCAAAAAAGAACTCATGGTGAGAGCCAAAGAACATGAAGCCATTCGTGACCATGCCATGCTTCAAGACCCTTGGTTTGATTACGCTGAAGGCGCATTGCAAATTGCCATTGTTTTGCTCTCTGTTTCTATTGTTGCCGGCATACCCGCGCTCTATTGGGCCGGCACTTTGCTAGGTACCCTGGGATTTATCAGTACAGTGAATGGCTATTTCTTATTTTTTTGACGCTTCATTGATTGATTTGAACGATGCCTAATTTGCTTCAAGACGCCATTGAATTCATTCAATCCAGCGAAACTCCCTGGACCCGAGACAACTCTCCGCCCTGGGGAATCCACGATGTCGACCCTCCCCCCTACAACCGTTTGTATGGTCCGGTGCATGGGCGCGGACCGGTCTCAGGGGTCATTTTTCACAGGAATCAGTTGCTGGCCCAATGGGGTGAGCCGCACAAAGCAGACCTCACCTTCAGTGTGGCCAAAACTTATTTGGCACTGCTGGCGGGTCTTGCATTCGATCAAGGCTTAATCAAAGATGTTCACACACCTGTGGTTCAGCAATGTCCAGGCATTGGCTTTGAGGGCGAGCGCTTGTCTCGGATTACGTGGCACCACTTGTTGCAGCAAACTAGCGAATGGGAAGGCACATGCCTTGGTATTCCAGAACAGGTTGACAGATACAGATGGCTGACTTACCAAACTGGCCAGGCCGGAGGCACCAAGGGCGACCCTCGGCCCCTTGGCGAACCAGGCTCAAGGTTTGAATACAACGACGTTCGAATTAACCAACTCTCAATGGCCTTGCTGCATTTGTTCCAGCGCCCCTTGCCAGACGTATTTGAAGAGTTTTTCCGCAAGCCTTTAGGATGTTTGGACAGCTTTCAATGGGTTGGCTACGAACAAGGTTGGACAGAGGTTAATGGTCAACGCATGATGTCAGTGCCAGGGGGTAGCCATTGGGGTGGGGGCGTCTCAATTTCAGCCATGGACCAAGCGCTCATTGGGCTAATGCTCATGGGCAATGGCAATTACAAGGGCCAACAAATTCTTTCTCAGAAGTGGCTGCAAATGATGCAGCAACCCTGCGATGTTGCGCCCTACTACGGATATCTTATATGGCTCAACAAAGACGGCGCCCTGTTCAAAGACGCTCCTCGAAGCTCTTGGTTTGCGATTGGTGCTGGCTCTTCCATCACTTGGGTCGATCCCAAGCTTGAATTGGTTTGTATCTTGCGGTGGATTGATGCGGCAAAAACAAATGATTGCATTGCGCACATCATGCGAGCTTTAGAGGGCTAACAAATAAGCTTTAAGCTTTAAGCTTTCATGACCTTCAAACAAAAGCCAGCCAAGTCGTCTTGGCAAATCAATTGAACTGCGTTGTCTTTGGCAAATTTAAGTGCTACGCCTGTAGGCAAACTTAGGCTAATGCAAGCGGCGTAGGTGGCATCTTGTGAAACTTGAAGCGCTTTCAAATCTCTTAAAACATCAACACCCAAGGTGGCAGCCTTCCATCGCTTGCAACTGACCAAAGTTGTTTTGCCCAATTTATCCAACTGCAAGTCTGCCGAATTGGAATTTAATCGCGTCACAATAAAACCCTGTTGGGCAAAGGCTTGCTCCATGAGCGGCAGAAACTCTTTCCAAGACATCTTTTCCAAACTGCTCAAGGCCTGCAAGATGCGCTCTGGGGATGGTTTGTCACGCTGCCGCCATGCCGCCATCATGCCAATGATGGCAAAAGGAAAAGCACTGAGCATGCCAACTGCACGATAGCCTTCAGGCAAAAATACGCGCGCCAGCAACATCAGAATTGAAGCAATTAAAAAACTGTACCACCAGGGGGAGCGCAACAAAATCGCAAAAAGCGATTTCTCGGACATTTTGAATTTCATTGAACGAAGCACGCACCAAAATTCATAGGCGATGAGTTAAGTTGCATGAATTGACTGGTTTATTTGGCAAACAAACTGGCAGGGTTTGCAAACGCTTTGAACTCAACAGCATTGCCGCAAGGGTCCAAGAAAAACATGGTGGCTTGCTCACCCACTTGGCCCTTGAATCGAATGTGCGGCTCAATGACAAATTGTGTACCGGCCTGCTTTAGTTTTTCGGCCAAAGTTTCCCATTGCCCCATTTCCATGACCAACCCAAAGTGCCTGACGGGCACATTGTCGCCATCGACTGCGCTGGTATTGTGATGACCCGCTTCGGATGGGCTTAAGTGGGCCACAATTTGATGGCCATAAAAGTTGAAGTCGACCCATTCGTCACTTGAACGTCCTTCTGGACAACCCAATAAATCGCCATAAAAGGCTCGTGCCTTGGCCAAAGAGGTGACGGGAAATGCTAGGTGAAATGGTTGCATTGATTTCTCAAAAAGTAGTTAAGTTTGTATCAGGATTTTAGAGTGCGATTGAACAACTCTAAAGTACGACTCCAAGACAAATCGGCCGCAGCCTGATTGAATCGAGGCGTGGAATTGTTGTGAAACCCATGCTGGGTGCCCCCATAAAAGTGACCTTGGGCTTTAACGCCTGCAGTCTTGAGGCTTGACTCGTACTGAGGCCAAGTGTTGTTGATGCGAGGGTCGTTTTCAGCAAAATGCAAAACCAACTCGGCTTTGATTTTGACCGATTTATCGGCACCGACCGATAAACCATAGTAAGGCGCACCGGCTTGAACTGCATCACCCAGTTCGGCAGCCAACTCATTGGTGACACCGCCACCCCAACAGAATCCAGTAACGCCCAATTTGCCAGAAGAAAGCGCATGATTTTTAGCAAACAGTGCACTGTTCAACATGTCGGTTTTCAATTTGGTCTGGTCCAACCCATCTTGCAGTTTTTTGCCATCATCGTCATTGCCCGGATAGCCCCCCACTGGTGAAAGGCCATCTGGCGCCAAAGCTAAAAATCCGGCCGTAGCCAAACGCCTGGCGACATCTTCAATGTAAGGATTGAGGCCTCGGTTTTCATGAATGACCAAGACAGAGGGGAATTTGGTGGATGGCGTGCCAACTGGCTGTGCCAAATACCCGCGCATTTCGCCTGAGGTACCGCCCGGTGATGCGAACTTAACATAGTTGGCTTTAATTCGGGGGTCTGTAAATGAAATGGTTTGCGCATTGGCATAACGGGGAAACAAGGCTTGTGCCATGGCCATACCGCCCACTAAAAGTGCACCTGCTTTTGCCAAAAACTCGCGCCTGTCCATGGCCCCATGGCAGTACTCGTCATAGAGTGCATAAATCTGGGGATCGATGGCTTGAGGCAACAGTTCTTGGGTCATTGGGAACTCCTATTTGAAATGATGTTAAATCAATCTGAACCTTCTTGCATTCAGGGTTTTAGCGCGGGGTCAATCCAACATTCTTTATGATGCGAGGGATCAACTTTATTCATTTACTGGCTGTGGCAAATTCCCCTTCTTCATTGGGTCCGGTCAACTGTTGGAAGTGCGTTCACTTTGCTACCAGTTGGGATCCCAAAATGCCCTACTCTTGCAAGCTATTGGGCTTCAAGTCACAAATTTTGCCTAGCATTCAGGTGATGAATTCTGATGGGCGGCCTTGCCTGGGTTTTACGCCCAAGCCTAATGCAAAGTAAGAATACAAAGCAAGTTACTTTGACTTGCATCAAGGGAAGGCAAGCTACTAGGTCGTTTTCTACCTGATACAGAAGCTGGCAGTCGTATCATGAAATCATCATGATTCAACGCCAAATAAAGCGAAATTTCTTTC
>CALPYQ020000237.1 GCA_943327965.2 Singulisphaera sp. GP187 | reverse complement strand
CTGATTGTTGGCTTGGCCATTGTGTTCATTACGTGGGATGCCCCCAATCAAGTGGGAACCGGCACCTATTTGGTTTTGTGGGTCATGCGCACCAGTGCCAAATTGAACTTGTTCTTAGGTGTTCGTAACTTGAGTGAAGACTTCTTGCCTACACATTTGGCGTATTTGGAAAGCTTCTTTAAGCGCCGACGCATGAATGTATTTTTTCCATTTGCACTTGTCGCAGCCAGTGTCTGTTTGTGGTTCTTGGTTGAATTTGCAAATCAGGCTGCTACCACGCCCGCACAAGTGGTGGGGTCAGTCTTGGTGGGCACCATGTTGGCCTTGGCCATCGTCGAACACTTGATGTTGGTTTTGCCTTTAGACACCACCGCCATGTGGCGTTGGGCCATTCGAAAGCATTCAAACACTGATACCCCTGCAAGCTTTGAGGCACACGTGCCGCCTGTATTGCCTGCCCACCTGGACCCTCATGACAAATCTCTACAAGTCAATTAATGCCGATGGCGGGTCAGAGGGCGGCGGTGGCGGTCAAAGTCATCCTTTGAGTACAAGTGCAGAACTAGGCGAGCGTGCGCCTACGGCCATTGTCATTGGCACTGGCTTTGGCGGCTTGGCAGCGGCCATCCGTTTGAGCGTAAAAGGCTATCGCGTTCAAATGCTTGAAAAGCTTGATGCGCCGGGTGGCCGTGCCTATGTGCACAAACAAGATGGTTTTACGTTTGATGCAGGCCCGACCATCATCACCTTACCGCACCTGATTGCAGAGTTATTTACGCTGTGTGGTCGCGAGATGAAAGACCATGTCGATTTGCGTTTGATGTCGCCTTTCTATCGCATTCGATTTGATGATGGCACGCACTTTGACTACAGCAACAATGACGATCAAATGCTCGATCAAATTGCGCAATTCAGTCCTGAGGATGTGCAAGGTTTTAAGGACTTGATGGTGGCATCGGAAAAATGTTTCCAACTTGGTTTTGTGGAGTTGGGCATGGTGCCCTTTGAAACCATTGGCGATGTCATCAAGGCCATGCCCAATTTGGCGCGCATGCAAGCGTGGCGTTCTATCTACAGTTTGGTGGCCAAGCACATCAAACACCCTAAGCTGCGCATTGTCATGAGCTTCCACCCCTTGCTCATTGGCGGCAATCCTTACTCTGTCACTTGCGTTTATTCGCTCATCCACTCTCTAGAGAGGCGCTGGGGCGTGCATTCGGCCATGGGTGGCACCGGTGCCATTGTGCGTGAGTTGGTGAAGTTGCTTGATGAACGCAATGTGCCCATTCGGTACAACGCACCCGTCACACGCATTCGCGTTGAACAGGGTCGTGCCAAAGGCGTCGAGTTGGCCAATGGTGCGTTTTTGCCAGCTGACATTGTGGTCAGCAACGGTGATGCCGCTTGGACTTACAAGCACCTGATTGAGTCGCAGCACCGCAAGCATTGGACTGATAAGCGCATCGCCAAAGGCAAGTATTCTTCGGGCTTGTTTGTTTGGTACTTTGGCACCAATCGCAAGTACGAAGATGTGCCGCACCACATGATGGTGTTAGGCCCTCGCTATAAGGGTTTGCTGCAAGATATTTTCAAAAACCACAAGCTGTCCAAAGATTTCAGTTTGTATTTGTACCGTCCAACGGCTACCGATCCTTCTCTGGCACCAGAGGGTTGCGACAGCTTTTATGCACTCTCAGTGGTCCCCAACTTAAGCAGTGAAACCGACTGGCCAGCCGTCACAGAACAATACCGCGATGCGATTGCCACGGTGCTGCAAGAAAGTGTGTTGCCCAATTTGAAACAGCATGTGGTGTCTTCCAAAGTCACCACACCGCAAGATTTTCAAGACCGCTTGTGGTCCTTCAAAGGCGCCGGATTTGGCCTAGAGCCCATCTTGGTTCAAAGTGCTTGGTTCAGACCCCACAACCGCAGCCAAGACGTCGAAGCCTTGTACATGGTGGGTGCCAGCAGCCAGCCAGGCGCCGGCGTACCCAGTGTCTTAATGTCTGCCAAAATGCTTGAACAGGTGGTACCCGATGTCAAATCATTCGTCTGAATCAAGCGTGAATTCACCGCCAATCTCATT
Organism: Singulisphaera sp. GP187; assembly: GCA_943327965.2. Taxonomy (GTDB): domain Bacteria; phylum Pseudomonadota; class Gammaproteobacteria; order Burkholderiales; family Burkholderiaceae_C; genus Limnohabitans_A. The sequence continues at coordinate 1,865 of CALPYQ020000237.1, read as the reverse complement.
GCCTTATGACTTGGAGGCGTGCACAGAGCTCATGCGCGGTGGCTCTAAATCCTTTTTTGCAGCGTCTAGGTTGTTGCCTGCGCGTTTGCGCCCGCCCGCCATTGCCCTCTATGCGTTTTGCCGTTTGGCAGACGATGCCATTGATGAAGGCGATGATCCGGTCTTGGCCATGGCCGATTTGAAGTCGCGTTTAGCCGCTATTTATGCTGGGCGTCCTGGTGCCGAAGATGCAGACCGCGCCTTAACCATTGTGGTTCACCGCTATGGCGTTCCCAGTGGTTTACTTGAGGCTTTGCTGGATGGATTTTTGTGGGATTCCCAAGGCCGTCGCTACGAGACATTGGCCGACGTCGAAGCTTATGGCGCAAGAGTTGCAGGCACTGTCGGCGCCATGATGTCCATCATCATGGGTGCAAGTTCCGACACAGCCATTGCACGCGCCAGCGAGTTAGGCGTGGCCATGCAACTGACCAACATTGCCAGAGACATTGGCGACGATGCACGCATGGGTCGCTTGTACATTCCCCGCTCTTGGTTTCGCGAAATTGGCATGGACGCAGATGCATGGTTGGCCGATCCCGTGTTTGATTCGCGCATTGCAGGTTTTACGCAACGTTTGTTATTGCGTGCAGACGCCCTCTACCGTCGCGGCGAGTTTGGTTTGGCAGAACTGCCATGGGACTGTCGGCCAGCCATTCAAGCAGCCCGTTTGGTCTATGCCGAAATTGGCAAACAACTTGAGCGCGAAGGCCTCAATTCAGTCAATCACCGCACGGTGGTTTCTACGCCCCGCAAACTGGCGCTGTTGGCACGCGCAGCCACTGTGGCGGTGAAGCCACCTTCAGTGCCAGACGTCACGTTAAGTCCCGTACCTGCCATCCATTACTTGGTGGACATTGTGAGCATGGAGCGCAACCCCTTGGCGCTTGATAAACCATGGAAGTTGCCCGTTCGCAGTTTTGACGAGCGTGTTGAATGGATGGTTGATTTGTTTGGCCGCCTAGAGAAACGAGAGAGAACACCTCGTTAAAAGGCCCGTCTCTTTCAACCCATCAACCAGCTCAAGCCCGTGCTTTTGAAAATCATTGAAGTTGTGGTGCTGCTGCTTGCAGGTATTTTGTTTGTGATTTGGCAATTTCGAGATTTGCGACGCGCTAAAGAAATCACTCGCCAGCAACGTGAAGCAGAAAAAAATAAAACCATGCAGCAAACTGCCAAGCCCGCCGACGTTCCTTCGGCCACTTCGCCTCCAAGTGACCACCAATGACCCCTAACCTCAAGGTCATTCACTTGGTCTGCGCTTGCTTGTTTTTAGGCAACGTCATTGTGAGTGGCGTCTGGGCCTTGCTGGCGGAGCGCACTCGCAATCACGCCATCATCCAATTCAGCAACAAGATGGTCCTGATTACGGATGCCATGTTCACCTTGGTCGGTGCGGTGGGGGTGGTCTGGACTGGCCATGGCATGGCAGAAAACTTTGGTGGGGGTGCCAGCCATCCTTGGATTCAGTGGTCGTATTGGTTGCTGACTTTTTCAGGCTTGATTTGGTTGTTCGTTCTGGTGCCGATTCAATTCAAACAGCGCGCTTTGCTGCAGCAATATTCAGAGATCACTGAGGACTATTGGCGCCTTTCCCGTATTTGGAAAATAGCCGGTGCAATCTCCACCGTTCTTCCTTTACCTATTGTGTATTTCATGGTCACCAAGTCGGTTTGATTGGCATGACCTACCGCCATCGCCACTGCGAATGACTTCTTCAAAATCCTCACTCGCCCATCGCGTTGTCTTGATCACTGGCGCTGCTTCGGGCATTGGTGCTGCCACAGCGCTAGAGGTTGTTGCCAAAGGTGGTATTCCTGTCTTGG
>CALPYQ020000236.1 GCA_943327965.2 Singulisphaera sp. GP187 | reverse complement strand
TTGGGCGGTTCTGAGCGCTGCCCAATCGCCTGCTGCTTTGCGATTAGAAAGTCAAATCAGAGTTCAAGCTGCAGAAATTCAAGAAAAGCGTGCAGCTTATCAGCCTGACATTTACTTGCGAGCCGAACATCAACGCGGCAATTTCGCGTACACCAACTCCACCAGCGTCAATCGAGTTTTCATTGGCATGACTGCCACCACAGGGGCGGGATTTAGCCTGCAGCAGCAGTTGGCAGCCTTAAAGGCCAAACACGACAGCGCTCAATTTGAGATTGCTTTAACCCAACGTCTTTTGAGTGAATCGGTTCAATCCGATGTTTTCAATCTCATTGCAAGACAAAGCAAGACCGAAGAATTGAAATTGAATTTAGAGTCCTTAGAAGAAATTCAAAGTGCTTGGCTAAGGCAATTTGACAGCGGCAGAAAAACTTGGATCGAGGTCATGAACGCTACGCAAGAAACCATGCAAAGCCAATTGGCTAGCGTTGAAAACGACACGTCCATGGCTTTAAGTTATTGGCGCTTGCAAATTCTTGCCTATGGTGTTTCACGTTGGGCCCAACCATGAACGCCATTCTTATTTCTGTCCAGCGCTTGGCGCAGTTGCAAAGACAAAGTATCGATAAACAGGCCCTGCAAATGTGCTTAACAGACATCATTGCAGGCACTTTGAATCTTCACAAAGCGTTGAAAAAGCTCAACGATCAGATGCAATGGGCATCGGTTCGCTTCATCAGCAGTTCTGATTTCGACCCGTCTCATTTACCTTGCTTGGCCATCACCAAACAAGGCGAGTGCCTTGTTTTAAAAAGTTTCAATGCCCAATCAGAGTGGGTTATGGAGAGCGCTGCAGGAGAATCAAGCATCAGCAGCCTCCAAAATTTTGACTTGGTCAAAATTGATTTTCGAACGCCATTCGACCGTTCTGCAAGCCCCGTTTGGCGCTTAATTAAATTTGAATTTTCACAACACAAGCGACTTTTCCTGGATGCGTGCATCAGTGGCTTCATGCTCAATATTTTGGCATTGGTCATTTCTTTTTACAGCATGCATGTCTATGACCGTGTGGTTCCCACTGGCGCAGTGTCTACGCTATTGGTTTTGAGTTTAGGCGCAGTGGGGGCGGTTCTTTTTGAATGGCTAACTCGCGCTATTCGTGCTGACCTTCATGAAAAAATCATTGCACAAATTGATCAGCGTTTAGGGCGTGAGGTATTTCTCCGATTTTTAAACATTCGCCTTGATACCCTGCCCAAAAGCGTAGGAAGTTTGGCAGGTCAAATGAAGGCCTACGAAAGCGTGCGGAGTTTCTTGACCAACTCGGCCACTCAAATGCTCATCGATGCGCCGTTTGCCATTATTTTTCTATTCACAGTTGGCGCCATTGCGGGCTGGATCGTTTTAGTGCCCTTAATTTTTTTGGTCATTTCAATTTGGATCGGTCTCAAAAGTACCCATGAAATTGAGGCCAGAAGTCATCAGGCTTCTATTGCAAGTATGCGCAAAACCGGCTTGTTGGTGGAGTCCATCGAAGGTGCAGAAACGCTTAAATCGGGGCAAGGCGGATGGCGTCAACTCAGTGTTTGGCAAAACCTCTCTGACGCCGCCCGATCAGAAGAATTAAAGCTCAAAAACATCAGCGAATCAGCGCAACACAGTATTCAAGCCTTTCAACAAATAGCCTACATTGGCATGGTGGCTGTTGGTGCACTGATGATCAGTCGAGGTGAGTTAAGCATGGGAAGCCTCATTGCCTGCACTATCTTGTCTGGTCGAATTTTGCAGCCTGTTGCAGCCTTGCCAAGCCAACTCATCCAATGGGGTTACTGCAAGTCAGCACTTCAAGGTCTTGACCAAATTTGGCAACTCCCTGACGACCACCATGCTCAGCAGCCCATTGTGCTGCAAAGTATTCAAGGCGAATACCGCTTGAAGGAAGTTACTTACAGTTACAACACTCAGCCAGCGCTACAGGTACCCCAACTTCAAATTCAACACGGGGAAAAGATTGGTGTCTTGGGACCTATTGGATCGGGCAAGACCACCCTACTCAGACTGCTGAGTGGCATGTACAAACCCCAAAAAGGCGAAATTACCCTGGACGGCGTTGCACTGACACACATCGGAAAACCGCTTTTATCAGAGCAATTGGGCTATTTGCAACAAGAAGGCCGTTTGTTTGAAGGAACGCTTCGTGACAACCTTTTGGTTGGCATCTTGGATCCAGGTGATGAAGTGCTTAAAGGCGTCGCCATTCAAACGGGCCTTCATCAAGCCATCATTGCGCAGCATCCCTTGGGCTTCGATCTGCCAATTTTTGAAGGTGGTCAAGGTCTGTCGGGCGGCCAACGTCAACTGGTTAACTTAACCCGTGTATTCCTCAGAAAACCGCGTATTTGGTTATTGGACGAACCTACTGCGTCCATGGATAAAAACTTAGCGGACCATGTCACCAAAGCGTTGCAGCAAGCCATGCGACCTCAAGACACTTTGGTTTTGGTAACCCATAAGCCTGAAATGTTGACCTTGGTTGACCGATTGGTTGTCATTGCCAACCACCAAATTGTGCTGGATGGCCCCAAAGAACAAGTGATTCAAAAGCTGCAAGCATGACCCACTCATCTCTTTGGAGCCATGTGCGCCAACTCCTCACACCCACACGCCTTTTGGCAATAGGGCTCTTGGCATTTGCGCTATGGTCAACCCAGTCTGAAATGGATCAGACGGTTCGAAGTTCCGGACAAGTTATTGCGGTGGCTAGAAATCAAGTCATTCAAGCAGCCGATGGCGGTGTATTGACCCAGCTTTTGGTATCGGAAGGCCAACACGTTCAAGCGGGTCAAGTTGTTGCCAAATTAGAAACCACAAGATCGCAAGCTGCATTTCAAGAAACAAAAGCCAAACTAACGTCTCTTCATGCTGCACGCATGCGCGCCAAGGCAGAGTCAACTGGAGAGCCCCTGCTGTTTGATTTGCAATCTGACAACAGTGGCCAATTCAAGTTGGCTCAAGAACAAATCTACAAACAAAGAAAACAGAGTTTGGATGAAGATTTGGCGCTTTTAAATGCAAGCCGAATTCTTTCTGAAGAAGAGCTGCGCATTAGCCATTCTCTCTTTAAGTCAGGCGACCTTAGCCTCATTGAGCTCATGAAGTCCCAGCGACAGCTTCATGAAAGTCAAGGTCGAATATTAAATACAACAAACAAGTATTTGCAAGACGCCAAACTCGAAATGGTCCGACTGGAAGAAGAAATATCAACCAATCAATTCAAATTGAATGAGCGTCAAAGCCTGCTTGATCACAGCATACTGGTCACGCCCGTTGCGGGCATCGTCAAAGTTCTTCGAATCAATACGGTAGGCGGCGTATTGCGTGCAGGGGATGAACTCATGCACATCTCACCCACTGAAAGTGGCCAAGTCATCGAAGCCAAAATCAATCCAAGTGATGTGGGTGAACTTAAAGTGGGTTTGCCAGTTTTCATCAAGATAGATGCATTTGATTTCACTGTTTACGGCATGTTGGTGGGCAAATTAAGTCACATCAGCCCTGACACCCTTACCGAGTCTGCCCCCAATGGGTCTACCCAAACCTATTACCGAATTCAGGTGCAGCTAGAACCACCTCAAACTTCGCATCGCATCAAGCCATCCGATCTCAAACCCGGCATGACTGCCTCATTGGACATTCGTACACGCTCTCGTTCGGTATGGCAATACATGACTAAACCTATTCAAAAAGCTTTTTCAGGTGCGCTTCACGAGCGTTAAATTTTAATGAATCTAAGCAATGTTCAACTTCACACTTTATTGCCTGATGGTACTGAACGCATGCTTCGGCTGGCTAATATTGCAGGCCCCATGGATGGCGCCAACCTGCTAAGCGCACCATTGGTCTTTAAAGTTGAAGGGGGTGCCAAATACAAGTTAATCAACATTGAAACGGGAGCGCACCAAAAAGGTCA
>CALPYQ020000235.1 GCA_943327965.2 Singulisphaera sp. GP187 | reverse complement strand
TGATTGGAAATTAATGTTGATCTGACCCCATTTATTAAAAGCACCTGTACAAACGATCAGTTTGGCTGGCTCAGGGGTTGAGCCTCTGGAAGCTCACAGTATGGTTTTCTTGATGAAATTTTGCTGGCACCCACATGATTCTGACCTTCTTGCTTTCCTCGGCCCTTTGGTTGCCTGTTTCGGGGGTTTACACGCAGGTTACCCAGTTGCCCACTGTGTTTAAACCAACCCCCGCGTTTAAACCCAGTGAATTTGATGCCTTGAACATCAAATTGGACTACGGGTATTCACCAGAACCAAAAAGACTCAGTCGCAGAGAAAAAATTGCTCTTAAACTGACACAAATTACAAAATCTATTAATTAAAAATCAACAGCACCATGGCAGAAATAGACCGTTACTACGCTTACCAGTCCTTGTTCTCTGGCCGCAAGGCTGTGCCCAAGTCTGAGATTTTGAAGAAGTTGGAAATCTCGTCCGCCACGTTTAAACGCGACCTGACCATGTTCCGCGATCGTTTAAACACACCCATCTTGTACGACCGCGATTTGGGTGGTTACAAATTAGAAAATCCAGACGCTCTGCAGCAACTGCCGGGCCTGTGGTTTAGCCAAGAAGAAGCACTGGCGCTCATGACCATTCAAACCATGATTGGTCAACTCGAGCCCGGCCTGTTGGGTCCCAAGCTCAAGCCTTTGCAAACGCGCTTGAACAAAATTCTAGAAACGCAAGGTGCCGACGCCAGCGTGTTGTCAGAAAGAATTCGCGTGGTGCACGCAGGCAAGCGCCGCATGCCTTTGAAGTCGTTCGAGTTGGTGGCCAAAGCCACTGTCGACCGAAAGCAAATTGAAATTGTTCACCTCAACAGGCAGTCAGGCGAGTCTGTGAAGCGCATTATTTCGCCGCAACAATTGATTCATTACCGCGACAACTGGTATGTCGATGCGTGGTGTCATTTGCGTGGTGGCGTTAGAAGTTTTTCCATTGATGCCATTGAAAATTGCATGCTGATGGACCTCGATGCCAAGGACATTGATCGCGAGCAGTTGCTCAAAACGATGCAAAGTGGCTATGGCATTTTTGGTGGTCAGGCTAAGGCATGGGCCGAGTTGAAGTTCACGCCCGAACGCGCACGTTGGGTGCAACACGAGGAGTGGCATCCGGATCAAAAAGGCACGCTGCACAAGGATGGCAGCTTTACGCTGGAGGTGCCCTACTCCGATGAGCGCGAGCTAATTGGCGATATTTTGCGCATCGGCCCCGAAGTCAAGGTGCTTGGCCCTGAGCCTTTGGTGAAGCAAATGAAAGCTGCGCTGCAGAAAATGCAGAAGCAGTACTGAATGAATAAATGTTGATTTGACCCCAATTATTTAACGATGGGGGCGATGCTGCTGAATTGGTCGGTCCAGAGGCGGAGGCCGGGTTGTTCTTGGGGGTCGGTGCCGATTTGGCGGCCAGCTTCATCGCGCACTTCTCGGCTGACTGACGGGTGGGCTTTGAGGTATGCCTGATCGTTTGTCATGATGAAGTGCAAATTGCGGCGAATGTTTCTGACATCATCGGACGCTTGAAACTTGTGGCGAAACGCCAAGCCCAACACCTCCGACTGCGCTTTGACTATGGGGTACAAATTCAAATACGCATTGGTAATGTTGATGGCAATGTAGCCATCAGGCTTAAGGTGACTGGCGTAAATTTGAAACGCCTCGCGCGTTAGCAAGTGGATGGGCACAGAACCGCCTGTAAACGCGTCTAGCACAATGACGTCATAGCGTTTGTCCTTGGGCAACTGCGCCATGCGAAGCCGGGCATCGCCCAACACAATGTTTTGTTCTGCGGCTTTGCAAGACTTCAAATTGTCAAACCACTCTTCTGCAAATTGCACAGCCGCTGGATTGATTTCGTAAAAATCGTAGGCATCGGCCTGGCGCGCATAGTTGGCCAGGGTGCCCGCGCCTAGGCCAATGAGCGCCACCGAAAGTTTGGGCTTCTGTTCCATGGCCCACAACAGCGTATCGCCAATGCCGCTGTCACGCGCGTAATAAGTGGTGGGTACGTGACGCAATTTGTCGGACAAAAACTGTTGCCCGTGAGTCACACTGCCGCTGAAGAATACCCGTTCATTGAGCTCGGGCTGGTTAAAAAAGAGGCTCTCTTTGACAGACACCGTGCCATAAAAATTGCGCTCTTGGGCTAGCAAAATTTCAGAGCGATCGGGCTTGATGATTTGACGCCATGACCACGGGTTTTGCAAAACCACCAACAAAGCAACCATGCCAGTGGCCGTTGCCACGCCGCCCATGCGCAACACGCGTCCTGCCATAGTTGTACGCGGCAAAGATGAGCGGAACAAAACGTAGGTGGCCAACAAAGCCACAATGAGCAATGCCATTAGCCACTCGTGGTAGTCGTCAAACCACTGCGTTGCCACCAGCGTAACAAACAAGCCACCAAAGGCACCGCCAATGGACATGCAAAAATAAAACTCGGTGAGCCAGCGCGTGTCGGTTGGCCTGCGGCGGTACAACTCGCCGTGGCACAACATGCACACTACAAACAACAAAGCATAGTGCGACCATCGCACTTCGTTCACGCCATAGTCCCACTCAAAACCAAACCATTGCGGTATGTCACTCATGCCTGCCGTTACCAGAAGCAGCACCAAAGCCAAGGCGCCAAACAACCTGGGGCGATACCAACGAGGGTGGTCAAAGGTGAGGATGAAGGTCACCAAGTACAAGCCCAAAGTTGAAATCCAAAGCCTGGGCTCGGGGGCTACGTCATGGCTAATTTGATCGGTGGCCGCAATGAACACCAAGGACGCCAATGCTGGCAGCGCAATCCAAGTCAATCGCTGTGCCAAAGGCAATTTGGTTTTTGGGCCCAAGTTGACCGCGGCATTGGCCGTTTCGGTTTTGTTTTGCCATGCGCCCAAAGCGACAGGCAAACAGAGCACAGCAAACACCCAAAAACCGATGGTCCAAAGTTGCCCCATTTGCTGCTGCTCTAGCCACGGCTCGAGCACATAAGGGAAAGACAACAGCGCCAAAAACGAGCCCACATTGGACAAGGCGTACAAACGAAAAACAGATTGCGCGTGCACAGTGCTGGTAAACCAGTGCTGCACCAAGGGGCCGGTGGTGGCCAAACAAAAGTAAGGCAAGCCAACACTGAGACCCAAAATTTGTAGGACTTCTAGAACGGGTGAATCGGACGATTCGGGACGAAGCTCGACGCCTGGCAACACTCTAGAGGCCAACAGCGCGGCAAGGATCAATACAAGAACGTGAATGCGCGCCTGCGTTTTGCGGGAGGTCAAACTGGCCAGGGCGTGGGCGTAGAAATAACCCAAGCACAACAAGGATTGGAAAAACAGCATGGCGGTAGTCCAGACCGCGGGGCTGCCGCCAAACCAAGGCAGGATTTGCTTGCTAATAAGCGGTTGAACCTGAAACAACAAAAATGCGCTGGTAAAAATGGTCAGCGCAAAGGGGACGAAACTCCAAGGGTTGTTGGAATTGTTGTTAGCAGTAGGGTTCATTGTCCAAGCCAAAAGCCCACATGGGAATTGTTTTGGAGTCTAGTGGCTTAATGCAGCATTGGGGTTGATATCAGTATTCATCACGCTCAAACACAGCACCCAGCCCAATAGCCACCGACCCCATGCGGGTGCTGCCGTCTGAGCTAAAACAGCCTTGTTGAATAAACACAGAACCGTCCGACCCTACCGTTGTTAAACCCATGGTGGTGTATGAGGTGCCGTTGCTAGAAATACTGAGCGTGTCAGAAATTTTGTGAACGGTGTTGCCTGAATCGGAAACTGCAAAACTACCCAAAATTTGCCAAATAGACATGGTGTGCTCATTAGAAAAAACCTTTGATGCCACGACTATGCCTCACCAAAAGCTCACCAAATGAGCTACTTTAAAAATAATGTGATTTGGCCCAATTTAAATGACATGCAGCTTTAGCCC
>CALPYQ020000234.1 GCA_943327965.2 Singulisphaera sp. GP187 | reverse complement strand
GGGTGGGTGGGTGTCAAATCGAACGTCGGCAATACACCATCGGTCATCGCCTTTTTTGCTTTCCATGGTGACGCCCGTCCAAGCATGGAATGGGGTGTGCGAGCCCGAAGCATCGATCACATGATTGGCTTGAATGTCATAAGTGCCTTTTGGTGTTTCAACACTGAGCGTGGCGAAATCTTTGTTTTGTTTGAAATTTTTGACGCGTGATTGCCAACGCAAATCGACATGCCCCAGTTCTTGGATGCGTTCTACCAAATAGCCTTCAATGTAAAACTGCTGAATGTTGACGAAAGCAGGCTGCTCAGACAAATTGAAATTACTTTGCTGTTTGAGGTCGAAGTTGTAAACCTCATCATCGCCAGCGAAGGTGCGCCCCACACTCCATTGAATGCCCTTGTTGGCAATCCGATGAAAGATGCCCAATTTTTGAAAAATTTCCAATGATTTTTGGGTGTAGCAAATCCCTCTGGATGAGGCGCCTTTAACGCCCACCGTGTTGTCTTCGTCGAGTAAAACTGCTTTGATGCCCAAATTGGCCAAGCCGCAAGCCAAGGTGAGGCCCGTGATGCCGCCCCCCACAATGACGACTGCGTGACGCAAAGTTTTGTTTTGCAATAACTCTGGAGGTTTGACAAAGGGGTACTCGGGCAAGGCATAACCGGTGCCTTGCGTGAATTCGTAACCGTTGGTGAATTGAACGTCTTTGAAGGCGGATGTATTCATGGTTTTCCTAGGGCGATGGGTCTACAAAAGACGCACATTGGATGACTCAAAGATTTTGTTCAGTTTAACGCTGTGCAATGCGAACATTGCCAAAAATGGACTGCGCTTCTTTGGGCAAGCACCGCCAGTATTGTTCGCTGGCTTGAACTGTGCCTCCCAGTTCGGCAGCAGCTTGCCAGGCCCAGCGGGGGTTGAATAAAAAAGCCCTGGCCAAAGCAATCAGGTCGGCGTCACCTCGTTGCAAGATTGCCTCTGCTTGTTGCGCCTGTGTAATCAGGCCGACAGCCATGGTGGGCAAGCCACATTGGCCTTTCACCTGTTTGGCAAATGGCACTTGGTATTCCGGACCTATTGCAATCTTTTGATGGGGCGAGATGCCACCAGAAGAAATGTGAACAAAGTTAGCCCCCGCTTGTTGAAGTCGAACAGAAAGTGAGGCGGTTTCTTCTGGGTTCCAGCCGCCCTCGAGCCAATCGGTGGCAGAGAGGCGGACGCCCAAGACGCCTTGAAATTTGGCTCGCACAGATTCAAAAATTTCCATGACAAAGCGAATTCGATTTTCAAAGCTGCCGCCATAGGCATCGGTTCGAAGGTTGGAAATTGGGGACAAGAATTCATGCAATAAATAACCATGCGCGCCATGTAACTCAACCACCTCAATGCCCATGGCCGCAGCGCGTTCGGCGGCCTTCACAAAGGATTGTTTGATGTGCTCAAGCCCCAAAGCGTCCAATTCAGTCGGTGGTGTTTCGGTGGACAAATGGGGCAGGGCGCTGGGCGCCAACGGCTGCCAGCCCTCTTGGCCCCTGTCTAACAACTGCCCGCCGTTCCAGGGTACGGCACTGGATGCTTTGCGCCCCGCATGGCCAAGTTGAATGGAAACAGGTACTTGGGGGGCTAGTTTTCGGGCTCGCCCTAAGTGGTCTTGCAAGGCTGCCGCAGTGGCATCGTCCCACAATCCTAGACAGCCTGGGGTGATCCGTCCCTCGCGCGTGACGGCAGTGGCTTCTAGAGTGATCAACCCCGCCCCGCTGTTCAGGAGCGATGTCCAATGCGCCAAATGCCAATCGTTGGCCAAACCTTCGTGGGCTGAATATTGGCACATAGGTGCCACCACGATGCGGTTGGCCAATTTCAAAGGCCCGCTCGGTGAGGGAAGTGCAAATTCAGTAAAAAGCAGGCTCATATCGTTTCGCTTGAAAGGGGGGCGCCAAATCGGCCAATGGCTTGAACAAAAATTCTAGGTCAATTCTTTTCATGCAAAGGGCTTTCCGGTGCAAGATAATTGACGCCTTAAAGGACTTCTCGCATGTTGATTCTATTGTCGCCCGCTAAATCGCTGGATTATGAAACGCCAGTGGAAGGCATTTCGCACACACAACCGCAGTTTGTGAGCCAATCTGCGCAATTGATTGAGGTCTTGAAAACTCAATCGCCTGCGCAAATTGCCTCGCTCATGGACTTGAGTGACAAGCTGGCTGCCTTGAATGTGGCGCGTTACGAAGCCTGGCGTCCTAAGTTCACGGCCAAGAACGCCAAGCAAGCCATCTTGGCCTTCAATGGTGATGTGTACGACGGCCTGGATGCCAAGACCTTGAAAGGCAAAGACCTCGATTGGGCGCAAGAGCATGTTTGTATTTTGAGTGGTTTGTATGGCGTTTTAAGGCCACTGGACTGGATGCAAGCCTATCGTTTGGAAATGGGCACAGCACTGGCCAACCCTCGCGGCAAAAACCTTTACCAATTTTGGGACAGCACCATAGCTTCGTATCTCAACGACAGATTGAGCAAAGACAAAGTGCCTGTTGTCGTCAACTTGGCATCCCAAGAGTATTTCAAAGCCGTCGACACCAAAGTCTTGAAGGCGCGCATCATTGAATGTGTGTTTGAAGACTACAAGGGTGGTAAGTACAAAGTGATTAGCTTTTTTGCCAAACGTGCACGCGGCTTGCTGGCGCGATACGCCATTCAAAAGCAAATTAAAAATCCAGAAAAACTCAAAGACTTTAATTTGGACGGCTATGGCTTTGTTGCCGAAGCCTCCAATGAAAATCGGTGGGTGTTTCGGCGTCGAGAAAAAGGTGTTGTATGAACCAGCCCGAACAATCGCAACTGGGCAAAAACAGCGCCTATATTGACCAATACGATGCGTCTTTGTTGTTTCCCATTCCGCGTGCAGTCAAGCGCGAAGAATTGGGCATCCAAGGCGCCCCCATCTTCTTCGGCGCAGATTTGTGGACGGCCTTTGAGGTGTCGTGGCTCAACTTAAAAGGCAAGCCCCAAGTGGCCATTGCGCACGTCATGGTGCCTGCTGAAAGTACGCACATTGTTGAGAGCAAGTCTTTCAAGTTGTATTTGAACAGCTTCAACGCCACCCGCTTTGTCGATGTGCAAGCGGTGCGCGATTGCATGCGAGAAGACCTCGATCAGGCTTTGTGGCACGGCGGACAAATCAAGTCTCGCTGTGGTGTCAAAATCATTTTGCCCGAAGACTTTGACAAAGAACCTGTGCATGAACTTGATGGACTTAACTTGGATCGCATGGACATTGAATGCACGCATTATCAACCTGCACCCGAATTGCTTTCTGCGCAACACGATGAAGCGCCTGTGTCTGAAACACTGGTCAGCCATTTGCTCAAAAGCAATTGCTTGGTCACAGGTCAACCCGATTGGGGCAGTGTGCAAATAGCTTACTCAGGCGCGCAAATTGATCAGGCTGGTTTGTTGCAGTACATCGTGAGTTTTCGAAACCACAATGAATTCCACGAGCAGTGCGTAGAGCGCATTTTCATGGACATTTGGACACGTTGCAAACCGCTCAAACTAAGCGTCTATGCACGCTATACGCGGCGTGGGGGCTTGGACATCAACCCTTGGCGCACTAGCCATCCGCAATCGCCACCAGCCAATATTCGAACAGCCAGGCAGTAAGACTGCCAAGCAGGGCGCATAGCCAGTTTCAGCCCAAAGTTTTAAAGCCTTTGAGTGGTGCAAGTGGCGGAAACTTGGCTGGGCGTTTTTCTTTCGCGGCTTCCAAAGCTTCGCGAATATGGGAGTTGCTCCAAATAGCGCCTTGTAGCCAAGCCATCTGACGCAGGCTGTCTTCCACGCTGTGGTCGCGGGCATAGTTCAAAGCTTGCTTGGTACCCCAGACAGCGACAGGGGGTTTGTTGGCCATTTCTTTGGCACTGGCCAAAGCGCCAGCCACCATGGCCTCTTGTGTTTCAAACACATGTGTCACCAGACCATGGT
>CALPYQ020000233.1 GCA_943327965.2 Singulisphaera sp. GP187 | reverse complement strand
CACACCCTGAAAGCTTTGCACTTCAGCACGAAGCTTGCCCAATGGCTCGGTGCTTTGCAAGAGCGCCATAGCCGCCGTTCTACCCATGGCCAAAATAACTTTCGGTTGAACCAACGCCACTTGCCTACCCAAATAGGCCGCGCAATGCGAGACCTCCACTTGACTGGCATTGCGCCCAGATGGTGTTCGGCATTTCAGGGCATGCGTTAAATAAACTTGTTGGCGCGTAAGGCCCAAGGCCTTCAGCATGTTGTCAAGCAGTTGACCTGCGGGGCCTGCAAAACTGATGCCCTCTTTGTCTTCGTCTTCGCCAGGGGCATCGCCCACAATCATCCAATCTGCAGTCTGCAGGCCTTCACCCAAAATGGCTTGCTGACGTCCTTGGCACAAGCCACAACCTGTACATGCAGACACCGCCGATTGCAATGCAGGCCAATCCATGGCGGCAATGCCTTGTGGCAAGGCACTGATGTCGACCACCGGCATGGGCACCAGCTTTGGCGGAGGTAGCGTTGAAGGGGTCGAAGTGGTTGAAGCGTTGGGCGCCGGTGTCGAAGTAGATGTCGTAGAAGTTGTCTGCAAAGAAGTTGCAGGCATTTCCGCAATTTTGCTAAGAGGCGTTTTTGGCAACCAAACGCGCACGCCCATCTCGGCCAGCATGGCGCGCTGGCGATCGTCCAATTCAAAACGGGTATCGACGTTCTGGTCTTCTGTCATGGCTAGAGTTTAACGAGGATCAGTCGTTATCGTCAGGCGCATGACCACTGCAGACTCTCTGCTTGTTCGGCTTGCGGGGTAATAGTCTTTCCTGAGTCCGACTTGCTCAAAGCCAAAGGCTTGATAAAGCTTTAAAGCGCGTTCGTTGCTTTGCCTGACCTCTAACCACAAACAATTGGCACCTTGCTGCAGGGACCACAATTTCAAATATTCCAGCAAGGCTTGCGCCCACCCCTGCCTTTGAAATGCAGGCGCCACGGTGATGTTCAACAGGTGAACTTCGTCAATGACCTGCATGGCCACCAAGTACCCTAACAAATGCTCGCCCGCTTCCAATTTGAATGCGGCATTGCCGGCCTTCAAGGCGTCTTTGAAGTTACCTAGCGTCCAGGGGTGGCTGTAAGCCGTTTGTTCGACGGCCACCACCCTAGCCAAGTCAGCCTCGGTCAGGTGCAACAACTGCACCTTCATATCGGGTGCCACTTCTTGTTTGAAATGGTCAGGCCAGCGCATGTTTATGCACTCATTTTGGAAGCCTTGATGGCTTCGCGTTCGGCGGTTGTTTGGGCCACTTTGTCGCGGACATACAGAGGGTGAACCAAGTCAGGCTCTAGGGCTTGCCCGCGCGCCCATTGAGCCGGTGCCAATCGAAGCAAGGCCAAGGCATGCGGCACCGCCGACGTACACTTGACGGCCTCAGTCTCTTTAAATGGCAACAACACTTGAAGACGCTCTTTGTAAACCTCAAACCCACTGCCAGCCAAGACAGCGCAAGGTTTGGGCAAAGTGTAGAGGGCGTCCAGCATGGCTTCAGGCGGCCCCACTTGCAAGGGCAACACGGCGACCCATTCCTGAGTTTCAGCCATCCATTGGTAGGCCCCTGCATACACCTCACTCATGCGCGCATCCATCAGAACGCCCACCGGACAGGCATTTAATTTTTGTGTGGCATCTGGGCCCAACACCGAGCGCGCTTCTTCTGCCACCGCCATCAGGGTATCGATTTGAATGACTTTTAAATTGGCACCCATGGCCAGGCCTTGTGCCACTGAACAGGCCGTTCGCAAACCTGTGAAGGAACCAGGGCCATGGCCAATGACCAAGGCTGTCAGGTCGTTCAGCGAAAGGTCTGCTTGACGCAGCAAATCTTGAATGACGGGAATCAATTGTGCCGACGCATTGGGGCCGCCCACGCCATGGTGATGCCAAGTTTGAGCGCCACGACTGACGGCAACCGACATCATGTCGGTGCTGGTTTCAAAGGCCAAAAATTTCAATGTTTCACTCATGTTTTAACCATGGCTTGGCGAACGCCAAACAAAATACCACAGGTAACCAACGCCAAGCCCACCATCAAATTCCATGACAGAGGCTCACCCAAAATAATGACGGCACCAAGGGCTGACAAGCCCGGTACCACAGCCGTAATCATGGTCGACTTGACGGGGCCATAAGAGCGAATCATTTGGGTGAACGAAATGCCAGAGATGGCCACCGAACCCACCCCCTGAAAAGACACTTGCAACAAAATCTCTGACCAAGACGCTTGTGAAAAATGGCTGGGCAAAATATTCAGCAGCACCAACAAGCTAAAGAGCGGCACAAAACTGACCAACGCAAAGGCCGTAATGGCCATGGTGGCCCTGGCCGCGTCCAAACCAAAACGCCTCACTGTCACGCTGTAAGCAGACCAACAAATGGAGGCGCACACAAATAGCAAGTCGCCAATCCAGACATCGCCACCCTCAAAAGCTTTGAGCAAACTGGCACCGCCCACCAACACATCGCCCACCAAAATGAAGCTCAAACCAATGGCGCGATGCACACCAATTTGCTCTCGCAAAAACAACCACATCAACAAGGTGGTCCACAGCGGCAAGCTACCAGGCATTAAGACAGACGCATGGCCTGCGGGTGCAAAAAAGAAACCGATGTACACCAACATCGCAAACATCAGGCCCCCTAAAAATCCTGCTTGTACCGTCTGACGCAGCGGCAAAGGCGACAAACCAAACAAAGAGCCAACCTTTTCACCTCTTTGCCTTTGTTCACGCATCATCCACCAAGCCCATGGCAGCAGCACCAAACTGGCGCCCACAATGCGCGTGCAGGCAATGTCTAGGGGCAGCAAGACGTGCGAGGACGAGGCTCGGCCCACAATGATGAAGGAAGTCCAAAGTAGAACCGTGATGACAGCCGACAGGCGGCCGATGTTTTGGGGAGATAAAACCATGGGCCAATGATACGACTTGTACTTCACACGGGCTCTAAGGGGCGGCTAGACTTGGCACATGGCAAAATTTTCGAACTTGATGACGGGTCCCTTGGGGCTGATCTTGCTGCTGGCTTGCCAGCCTGTCACTTTGATGGCCTCAGACAAAAGCAAAATTCCACCGCAGGTGGTGTCTGCGCTCAAACAGGCCAACGTGCCCCTGAATACTGTCAGCATTTTGATCACACCCCTGGCGGCAGAAAGTCAAAGCACAACGCTCACCCCAAAGCCTCGTCTGTCTCACCGTGCCACGGCAGAGATGAATCCCGCGTCGGTCATGAAGCTCATCACCACTTCGGCAGGATTGTCAATCTTGGGCGCCGACTTTACTTGGCGCAATCGCATTTGGGTCGATGGCCCGGTTGTTGACGGCGTACTCCAAGGCAACTTGTATGTCAAAGGCAGCGGCGATCCCAAATTGGTGCTGGAGCGCCTTCAAAGCTTGCTCCAAGACATCATGAGCAAAGGCATCAAGGAGGTGAGGGGCGACATCATTTTGGACGGCAGTGTGTTTGACCTGCCCCCCAAAAGCCCCGCCAGTTTTGACGATGAGCCCCTGCGGCCCTACAACGTTGCGCCGCAAGGCTTGTTGCTGAACTTCAATGCCATGTTGTTCAAGTTTTCCCCCGATCCGGCCCTGGGTGTTGCCAAAATTGAAGGCGAGCCTCCCTTGGCCAACGTGCAATGGCCCGCCACCGTCGCTTTGGCCTCTGGGCCATGCCAAGATTGGCGAACCCAATTGCGCGCCGATTTTTCACAAGCCGAGAGTGTTCGATTCCAAGGCGCGTACATCGCCTCGTGTGGTGAACAAAAGTGGCCTGTGGCTTATGTCCAGCCCAACACCTTTGCACCGCGCATGGTGCAAGCCATGTGGGCCCAGGCTGGCGGCAAACTGAAAGGCCAAGTTCGGACTGGCATCACGCCGGTGCAAGCCAAGCTTTGGCATGAAGCAGCCTCCTTGCCCTTATCGGACATCGTGGCCGACATCAACAAGTT
>CALPYQ020000232.1 GCA_943327965.2 Singulisphaera sp. GP187 | reverse complement strand
GTTTTGGAGGGTGACGAGTACGTCATCAATGGCCAAAAAATTTGGACCTCACATGCACATGAAGCCGACATGATGTACACGCTGGTTCGTACTTCCACAGAGGGACGCAAACAAGCTGGCATTACGTTGCTTCTGGTGCCGGTCAATACGCCTGGCATTGAAATCAAACCGATCAGAACCATCGACCAATGGCATCATGTCAATGAAGTGTTCCTCACCGATGTCAGGGTTCCAGCGTTCAATCGCATCAGCGAGGAAGGTGGCGGCTGGGCGTGCGCCAAGTTTTTGCTTGACCGCGAACGCTTGTCGCCGGCCATGGTGCCTAGGCTACTGCGTCAATTGCAACAAGTCGAGGCACTGATTAAATCCAAAGTCCAAACAAATGGCGCAACACCGAGTTTGCAATCGGCTATTTCAAGATTACTCCACGCAAAGGCATCTGCCATGGGCGCGAAGGAAATGCTTTTGAGTGCAATTACTGAAGAAATGAGCGGTACTTTGCGCTCTTCAAAGTCTTCCGCTTTGAAGCTTCATTGCACGGAGCTGTCGCAGCAAATTTCAAGCTTGGCTTACGACTTGGTCGCGCCGCATTATTCGCAACGCTTAATTCCCCATGCGCCAGCAGCCGATGGCTCGGATGATTTGGACATGGAGAGGCAGTTGCTTCATACCTATTTGTTTTATCGATCACGCACCATTGCTGGCGGCACCAGTGAAGTGCAGAAGAATGTCATTGCCCGCGATATTTTTGGAGTCTAAGCATGTCATTTAGTTCCACGCCGCTGTTTGCGGGAGATCTCTTCGACACAGCATTGCGAGTGGCGCAAGAGGATGTGTTGAAAGCAAGCCAGACTCAAGAGGGTGTGCCCTCTGACAACTGGCGCCAAATGTTGAACTTGGGTTGGCAGGGCGTCATTGTTTCCGAAGACGATGGTGGGGTTGGTGCTTCTGTTCAAGACTTGTCTGCCATTGTTGAAGCGGTTGCCAGGCAAGGCAATGGCGCGCCATTGGTGGACCGTTGTGCTGTCGCCCCCGTTTTGTTGTCTGCAGCCAAGGAGAATGCTCAGGCCAGTAAGTTGTTGCACAAACTGCTGACAGGTGAGGTTTCGGTTTGTACGGCCTTGGATGCTGGCGAAAAAGGTCCAGGTCTTGTGACTGCGCCTTGGGTAGGTGCTGATTTGTCGATGCAAGGCCATTTGTTGGGCATTGATCTTTCAGAACCAGCGACGCATGTCCTTTTCAGGGCGCGCAACGTCATGTCGCAAGAATCCATGTTGGTCTTGTTAGATTGGAATGACATCAGCAATCGTGTCAATCAATTCACGGGCACAGACGGGCGTCAATATGCTGATATCAATTTGAGTGGGCTGTCCATAACCAGTGACAGCGTTTTACTCAAAGGCGCGGATGCTGCTTACGCTGTTTCTCAAGCAAGACAAATGGGTGCCTTGCTGTCGTGTGTCCAGACAGTGGGTGCTGCTGCCGCCATGATTGAGTTAACCATTGAGTACCTCAATACGCGGCAGCAGTTTGGTGTGGCCTTGTCCAGCTTCCAAGCCCTGAGACATCGCACGGTAGAAATGTATGTCGCCTACGAAAACGCCAGGGGCTTGGTGCTCAATCAGATTGAGCACATCGATGCACATGGTTTGTCTGAAGACCCCTACAAAATGACCTTGATCAAACTTTATGTAGCGGGATTGGCCAGACTGGTTTCTGAATCTTCCATCCAACTGCACGGCGGCATGGGCATGAGCTGGGAAACCTTGGTGGCTCGATTGGCCATGCAAGCCACCAGTGGAAGTTTGCAATACGGAGGACCATCAGAATGTCTAGATTGGTTAACGGCTCAAACTTTGACTGAATCTACCTGAACTGAAAAAGTCATCATGCACAGTCTTCAGCCCGTTTTTGTTCCTCAGTCTGTCGCCATTGTTGGCGCTTCGTCAGACCCCGATCGCATTGGTGGTCGTTTGTTGCGATTTTTATTGGAAGCCAAATACAAAGGGGCTATCTACCCCATCAACAAAAGTGGTGCAGTTGAAATTCAAGGATTGCCAGCTTTTGCCAGCGTTAGCGATATTCCAGGCCAAGTCGATCAGGCTGTCATTGTGGTGCCTCCGCCGGGTGTAGCGTCGGCCTTGATGGAATCAATTGCCAAAGGTGTGAAATGCGTTGTCGTCCTCACCTCTGGCTTTGCCGAACTAGGAGAAGAGGGACGTGCAGCGCAAGACAAACTGGTCGCTATGTGCCGTGAAGCCGGTGTGCGAATGCTGGGCCCCAATTCATTGGGTTTGCTCAATGTAGACACCCGATACTTTGCCACTTTTTCTACGGTTCTGTATGGCCTTCAGCCGCGCAGTGGCAGTATTTCATTGGCGACGCAAAGCGGTGCATTTGGTTCTTGTGCTTACGGCATGGCCACGTTGCGCGGTTTGGGTTTGAGCAAAATTATTGCAACCGGCAATGAGGCTGACATCGATGTTGCAGAGTGCATCGATTATTTGGCAGAAGATCCACAAACCAAAGTGATTTGTGCAGCCTTGGAGTCGTGTCGTGATGGACAACGCTTGCGCGCTGCACTCTTAAAGGCCGCGGCAGCAGGTAAGCCTGTTTTGGTGATGAAAGTGGGACGCACTGAACTGGGTGCTGCCGCCGCCAGTACGCATACGGGCTCATTGGCAGGTAACGACGCGGTCTTTGATGCGGTCTTCCAAGAATGTGGTGCCTATCGTCCTGAGTCGATCGAAGAAATGTTGGACATCGCCTATTACTGCACAGTGACTGGCCGCTTACCACCCAACAATGCACTGGGCATCATTACGGGGTCGGGGGGCATTGGTGTGTTGATGGCCGACCATGCTGGTGACCTCAACTTGACCATGCCAGCTTTGTCGCCCGATGGTGTAGCAGCTGCTCAAGCCTTGCTGCCTTTTGCAGTCGCTGCCAATCCTTTGGACATGACTGCGCAGGTTACTTCTGTACCGGATGGCATTTCTCGCACCACCGAGGTCATGTTGAAGCACGGAAACTATGGAACCGTATTTGCTTATTTAGCGCATGCGGGTCTGGCCCCAGATCGCTTTAGCAGCACCATCGATCGACTGGCCGAGTTACGACTTCAATATCCTGACAAAGATTTGGTCATGGTCATGCTGTCAGCACACCAGTCAACCGAAAAACTTGAAGCCATTGGCATTCCAGTTTTTGCAGACCCAACCCGGGCGATGAAGGCCATGGGGGCCGCTGCCAAAATGGCTGCTCAGCGCAATCATTTGTATGCAATGCCAACTCACAAATTAGTTAGCACCAGGCTTTCAGATGTTGGATCCGAACAAGGCGCTAAGCATGTGCTCAAAATGGCGGGCCTGCCAGTTCTGTCGGAACAAGTTTGCACGACGGCTGAATCGGCCTCTCAATTTGCCACCCAAATTGGTTTCCCAGTGGTTGCCAAAATTGCTTCACCAGATATCCAGCACAAAACAGAAATTGGCGGGGTTCTCTTAAACCTCCAGGATGCAGCCGCTGTTAAAGCGGGCTTCGAAATTCTGTTGGCGCGTGCCCAGCAGCATGCACCCCATGCCCACATCGAAGGGGTGCTGATCACGCCCATGGTGAAGGGTGGTGTAGAAACTATTTTGGGTGTTCAAGTTGACCCTACATTTGGCCCGATGATTTTGTTCGGTGCAGGCGGAACCTCCGTAGAGCTTTTTAAAGATGTGGCCCTAGCTTCTGCACCCCTGACACCAGCCAGTGCCAGGCGCTTGATGGAAAAAGTGAAATCAACAGCGTTGTTGCGCGGTTGGCGAGGTAGCCCTCCAGCCGATGAGGCCGCTGTTGTCAATGCACTTTGCCAATTGTCTGAATTTGCCATGGCCCATGCAGACCAATTGCAAAGCGTGGACATTAACCCGTTGCTAGTTCAGCAAAACGGGGCTGTTTGTTTAGATGCTGTGATTTCCCTGAAAACGAGCCATTAAATTGACAAG
>CALPYQ020000231.1 GCA_943327965.2 Singulisphaera sp. GP187 | reverse complement strand
TGCATGACTGCTCGCCGCAAGGCTTCAATTTCACTGCTTTGGTCAGCTTTTTCGGCGGCCACCTCAACAGGCATGACCGTGGCCACAAAATGAGCCTCGCCGTCTGCAATGTTTTGAACCTTGGCGCGCTGCTGACCTTCAACCAAGACTTTAACCGTACCGTCAGGCAATTTGAGCATCTGCAAGATGGTTGAAATGCAACCGACTTCAAACATGTCGGTGGCTTCCGGTTCATCTTTGGCGGCCGTTTTTTGGGCAACCAACATGATGCGGCGGTCTGTGAGCATGGCGCTCTCAAGAGCCTTGATGCTTTTGGGGCGACCCACAAATAGTGGGATGACCATATGCGGAAAGACCACGACATCGCGCAAAGGCAACATGGGCAGGTCGAGTAATTCAGCGGGCAGTGGTGTGTGTCCAGACATGTGATTCCCTTGGTTATTGGGGATAAATGGCCCCTGTTTTACCGATTTCAAGCCTTAAGTTCATAGGGTTATAGCTCGGATTCAGGGGGTGGGCTGGAAAAAATCTCAAGCTTGCTTGGCCGACTCTCGGTAGACCAGCAAAGGTACATGGTTGTCTTCGATGGTGGAGGCGTCCACCACCACTTTTTCAACATTGCTTGCGTTGGGCAATTCGAACATGGTGTCGATGAGCGCTTGCTCCAAGATGGATCGGAGGCCACGCGCGCCAGTTTTGCGCGCCAGCGCCTTTTTGGCAATGGCATGCAAAGCTTCTGGGCGAATTTCGAGTTCAACGCCTTCCATGTTGAGCAACTGTCCAAATTGTTTGACCAAGGCATTTTTGGGTTCGGTCAAAATTTGAACCAATGCTTCTTCTGTGAGCTCGGCCAATGTGGCAACCACAGGCATTCGGCCCACCAGCTCGGGAATTAAACCAAACTTGATCAAATCCTCAGGCTCCACTTCTGTAAAGACTTCGGTCAGTGAGCGCTGTTTTTTGCTTTTGACAACGGCACCAAAGCCAATGCCAGAAGCTTCTGTGCGGTTTTCGATGACTTTTTCCAAGCCAGCAAAAGCACCGCCACAAATGAACAAAATATTGGTGGTGTCTATTTGCAGGAAATCTTGGTTAGGGTGTTTGCGGCCGCCCTGAGGGGGCACGCTGGCCATCGTTCCTTCAATGAGCTTGAGCAAAGCTTGCTGAACACCCTCGCCAGACACATCGCGTGTGATGGAGGGGTTGTCAGACTTACGTGTGATTTTGTCGATCTCGTCGATATAAACAATACCGCGCTGTGCGCGCTCAACATCGTAGTTGCAACTTTGCAGCAATTTGGACACGATGTTCTCGACGTCTTCACCCACGTAACCGGCTTCGGTCAGGGTGGTGGCATCGGCCATGACGAAAGGGACATCGAGCATACGCGCTAAGGTTTGAGCCAACAAAGTTTTACCAGAGCCGGTAGGTCCAATGAGCAAGATGTTGCTCTTGGCCAGTTCGACGTCTTCTTTTTTGGCGCCCTCTTTGTGACGCAAACGCTTGTAGTGGTTGTAAACCGCCACAGCCAAAGTTCGCTTGGCCTTCTCTTGACCAATGACGTAATTGTCCAAATTGGTTTTGATGTCCAAGGGTGTGGGCAAACCATTTTTGGTATCTTTTGCAATTTCTGTAGCGGGCAGTTCATCACGAATGATGTCGTTGCACAGATCAATGCACTCGTCGCAGATGAAGACCGAAGGGCCAGCGATGAGCTTCTTCACTTCATGCTGGCTTTTGCCGCAGAAGGAGCAATACAAATTCTTTTCGGTAACTGAGCCTTTTTTATCGGCCATAGACGACGCCTTGTGATTCCATTTTCCCTATGATAACGAAAGAAAAACGGCGCTCTCCCAGAAAGGGGGCGCCGTCTTCAAAAAACAGGACAGAAAGCGTACTTTCAAGCCCTATTTGTTGCGTCTCAGGGACGTTTTGAGATAACTTGGTCAATCAGACCGTATTCTTTGGCTTCATCGGCAGACAAATAGTAGTCACGCTCGGTGTCCAATTGGATTTTTTCTAGGGGTTGCCCTGTGTTTTCAGCCAAGATTCGGTTGAGTTGCTCGCGTGTTTTGAGGATTTCACGCGCGTGAATCTCAATTTCGGTGGCTTGGCCGCGTGTACCGCCCAAAGGCTGATGAATCATGACCTTGGAGTTTGGCAAGGAGAAACGCTTGCCTTTGGTGCCCGCTGACAACAAGAATGCGCCCATGCTGGCAGCCATGCCGGTGCACAAGGTAGAAACATCGGGCTTGATGAAGTTCATGGTGTCATAGATGGCCATGCCAGCACTGACTGAACCACCAGGCGAATTGATGTAGAAAGAAATGTCCTTTTCGGGATTTTCGCTTTCCAAGAACAACAGTTGGGCGACCACCGAATTGGCGGTGTAGTCGTTGACCTCACCCACCAAAAAAATGACTCGCTCTTTTAGCAAGCGAGAGTAAATGTCATAGGCGCGTTCTCCGCGACCTGACGTTTCGATCACCATGGGCACATTGCCCAGGGCTTGGATGTCGAATGAATTCATGATGGTTCCAAACTGATGTTGGTGGAATCGAAAATATTTGACAGGCGAATTAAGCCTGTTGGCCCATCAACTCGTCGAAGGAGATGGTTTTTTCAGTGACTTTGGCCTTTGACATGATGAAGTCTGACACGTTGGTCTCAATGACAACAGCTTCAATTTCTGCCATGCGCTGGTTGTCGCTATAGTACCAACGCACCACATCTTCTGGACGCTCGTAGCTGGAAGCCAGTTCTTCGATATGGGCTTTGATTTGCGCTTCTGTAGCGTTCAAAGTGTTGGCCTTGACCAACTCGGCCACAACCAAGCCCAAACGCACGCGGCTTTCTGCTTGAGGGCGGAAAATGTCGTCAGGAATAGGCGCTTTGTCAGCATCTTTAATGCCGCGTTGTTTGAGATCGGCGCGGGCGCCATCTTTCAAGCGCTCAATTTCGTTTTGAACCACGGAATTGGGCAAATCGAGCTCTGCCTTTTCTACCAACGCATTCATAGCAGCTTGCTTATTGCGACCTTGCAAGCGGAATTTAACTTCGCGCTCGAGGTTTTTGCGAATGTCTGCGCGCAAACCTTCAACGGATGCGTCAGCGATGCCCAATGATTTGGCCAAAGCCTCATTGACCTCGGGCAAATGCGCTGCTTCAATTTTCTTGATTGTGACCAAGAAATCGGCGGTTTTGCCAGCCACGTCTTGGCCCTGGTAATCGGCGGGGAATGCCAATGGGAAAGTTTTGCTTTCGCCATTTTTCATGCCACGAACAGCTTCTTCAAATTCTTTCAGCATTTGGCCTTCGCCCACCAAGAATTGGAAGTCATCAGCCTTGCCGCCAGAGAAAACTTCGCCGTCAATTTTGCCTTCGAAGTCAACCGTCACGCGATCGCCATCGATGGCCGCTTCGGCTGCAGGACGCTGTGAAAAAGTACGACGTTGCTTGCGCAAAATATCGACCGTTTTGTCGATGGCTTCGTCGGTGACTTCGGAATGAATCTTTTCGACGGTGGCTTCGGTCAAGTCACCCAATTTGACATCGGGATAGACTTCAAAAATAGCGTCAAAGGCCAATTCGCCTTCTGGCGCGCCATCTTTTTCAGAGATGCGGGGCTGACCTGCAACGCGCACTTTGGCTTCGTTGGCGGCAATGGAAAATGCCTCGCCTACTTTGTCATTCATGACTTCGTACTGGACTGAGTAACCGTAGCGCTGTGCGACCACATTCATGGGGACTTTGCCTGGACGGAAACCGTCCATCTTGACGGTGCGCGCCAATTTTTTCAAACGGGCATCGACTTCAGATTGGATTGCAGTCACTGGCAGTGACAAGCTAATTTTGCGTTCCAATTTTTCCAATGTTTCAACAGTAACTGCCATGGTCTTCTCTTTTAGTAAGTGGTGCGCGGGGCGGGACTCGAACCCGCACAGTATTGCTACCGTCAGGACCTAAACCTGGTGCGTCTACCAATTTCGCCACCCGCG
>CALPYQ020000230.1 GCA_943327965.2 Singulisphaera sp. GP187 | reverse complement strand
TTGTGAACGTTTCTGATTTCGATGCTCATAGGAATACTTTCTTTCAGCGCTTACGCTGCTTTCACTGACGCGCCCACTGGCACCGCCTTGAGATTTTCTGGCGGTAAATCGCGAATGGCTTTCATCTCGCGTTCTTGACGCCACTCGGCCACCGACTTGATCACCAAAGTCACCAGCGCCAGCAAAGCCAACAAAGACGCCACTGCAAACGCGGCCACCGATTGATACTCGTTGTACAAAATTTCAACGTGCAAGGGCATGGTGTTGGTCTGGCCGCGAATGTGACCGGACACCACCGACACCGCGCCAAACTCACCCATGGCACGCGCATTGCACAAAATAACACCGTAAATCAAACCCCATTTGATGTTGGGCAGCGTGACATACCAAAAGGTTTGCCAACCTGTGGCGCCCAACACAATGGCGGCTTGCTCTTCTTCGTTGCCCTGCGCTTGCATAAGGGGAATCAGTTCGCGCGCAATGAAAGGGAAAGTAACGAACACCGTGGCCAGAACAATACCAGGCACCGCAAAAATAATTTTGATGTCGTGCTCTTGCAACCAAGGCCCGAACCAGCCCTGCGCGCCAAACATCAGCACATAAACCAAACCGGCCACCACAGGAGATACCGAGAAAGGTAAATCAACCAAAGTAGTCAGTACAGATTTGCCTCTGAACTCATATTTGGCAATGCACCAAGCCGCAGCAACACCAAACACCAAATTGAGAGGCACGGCAATCAGGGCCGTCATGAGCGTCAAGCGAATGGCGGACCACGCATCAGGTTCTTTGAGGGCTTCCCAATAAGCATCAAACCCTTTGCGCAATGCTTCTGCAAATACGGCCGCCAATGGCAAGACCAAAAAGAGAAACAAGAAAATAAGCGTGATGCCAATGAGTGTGTAACGCACCCATGCAGACTCAGTGGTGCCAGCTTCAGCTCGTCTCTGTATTTGCGTGCTCATACGGGCGCTCCTGAATGACGACGCTGCCAGGCTTGCAAGCCATTGATGATTAAAAGCAAGATGAAGGAGATGACCAACATGACCGTGGCCACCGCTGTGGCACCCGCGTAGTCGTATTGCTCCAATTTGCCAATGATGATGAGCGGTGTAATTTCAGAAATCATGGGCATGTTGCCCGCAATGAAAATGACCGAACCGTACTCGCCCATACCGCGCGCGAAGGCCATGGCAAAACCAGTGAGCAAGGCAGGTGCTATGGAGGGAAAAATGACCTTGCTGAAAGTTTGCCAACGCGACGCGCCCAAACACGTTGCGGCTTCTTCCAATTCTTTTTCAGCATCCTCAAGCACTGGCTGAACGGTTCTGACTACAAACGGCAAACCAATAAAGATAAGCGCAATCACAATGCCATTGGGATTGAAAGCGAGTTGAATACCCAGAGGCTCTAAATATTGACCGACCCAACCGTTGCCTGCCAACAAGGCCGTCAATGAAATTCCAGCCACAGCGGTTGGCAATGCAAATGGCAAGTCAACCAATGCATCAACCACTTTCTTGCCAAAGAACTGATAGCGCACCAACACCCAAGCCACTAACAAACCAAATACCACATTAACCAAAGCAGCAATGAGCGCGGCCCCAAATGTCAGGCGATAGGACGCCATGACACGAGGCCCAGTGACGGCAGTCCAGAATTGATCCCAAGTGAGCGTGAACGTTTTGAAGACCAGCGCTGAAAGCGGAATGAGCACAATCAGACTGAGGTACATCAAGGTGTACCCCAAGGTGATGTTGAAGCCTGGCAAAACTCTGGCTGGCGCTCTGCGCTTAGCAGGCGCCGCCGCTGCGGAACTAGAAAGCATGAATTACTTAACGGTGTACAGCTTGTCGAAATTGCCACCATCGTTGAAGTGCACTTTTTGTGCTTCAGCGAAGGAGCCAAACACTTCATTCACAGTGAACAACTGCAATGGCTTGAAGGTCTTGCTGTATTTTTTCAAGATGGCTGGGTTGCTTGGACGCAAGGCGTGCTTGGCTGCAATTTCTTGTGCTTCATCAGAATAGAGATAGTTCAAATACGCTTTGGCCAATTCGCCGGTGCCCTTCTTGGCCACAGTGCGCTCAACCACTGCGACGGGGTTTTCTGCCACGATGCTGATAGAGGGGTGAATGGCGTCCACTTTGCCAGCGCCAAATTCATTGTCGACAGAAATGACTTCGGACTCAAACGTGACGAGCACATCGCCAATGTTGCGTTGCAGGAAGATGGTGGTGGCATCACGGCCGCCCTTGGCCAACACAGGCACGTTTTTGTACAGCTTGGCCACAAAGGCTGCAGCATCGGCTTCGCTGCCGCCCTTCTTGCGGACATAACCCCACGCGGCCAGATAAGCCATGCGGCCATTGCCACCCGTTTTGGGGTTGACCACAATGACTTGAATACCAGGCTTGATCAAGTCGTCCCAGTCTTTGATGTTTTTGGGATTGCCATTGCGCGTTAAAAACAGCATGGTGGAGCTGGTGGGCGATGCGTTGTGCGCAAAGCGTTTGGTCCAATCGGCTGCCACAATGCCTTTGCTGGCCAAGAATTCGATGTCGGTGGTGGTGTTCATGGTCACCACGTCGGCATCCAAGCCGTCGTTGACCGCGCGAGCTTGTGCGCTAGAACCGCCATGTGCTTGGTCAATCTTGATGTCTTTGCCGGAGGTCTTTTTGAAATTGGCAATAAAGGCGGCGTTGTATTCTTTGTAAAACTCGCGAGCCACGTCATAAGATGCATTGAGCAAAGTTTGGGCTGATGCGTTGAGGCCAGAAACGGCCAACAAGGTGGCGGCGGCAATGGATTTGATCTTGTTCATGGTGAGTCTCAAATGAGTAAGGTCGTGATTGTCCAAGCCCATCTACAAAACTCAAACGAATCATTTGTTGTTTGTTTATATGAATAATGCATATAAACCGCTAAATGACTTCTTTATGGGTACACAATTTGGCATTTTTAAATGAGTGATTGGCTTTATCAGTTAGATCTGGACAATACAAGTACTGAATGGCAACCCAATGCATGACCCATTGAAGCTGAAATGGCATATGATAAATACCAGTGGTATGTATCAAAATTGAGCATCAACAGGAAACATCATGGACACCGCAAAAATTTTCCAAACAGGTCGCAGTCAGGCTGTTCGGCTCCCCAAAGAGTACCGATTTAATGGCACAGAGGTCGCCATCAAACGGGTCGGTGACGGTGTTTTATTGATGCCTATCGAAAATCCTTGGCAGTTGATTGAGGCGGCATTAAACGCATTCGAACCAGGATTCAAGATTGAGCGAAACCAGCCAGAACATCAAAATCGACCTGAGGTTTTGCTGTGATCTTGCTAGACACCAACACATGCATCTACATCATCAACAACAGGCCACCCAACGTACTGGCGCGTTTCAAAAGTTACCAAGCAGGTGAAGTCGGCATTAGCAGTATTGCCGCCTCCGAGTTGGCGTTCGGCGTTGCCAAATCAGGATCGATGAAGAATCGAAAAGCGTTAGACATGTTTTTGGCACCCCTTCAGATACTGCCATTCAACAGTGACTGCCTATGGTTTTATGCAGACCTCAGAGCCACCTTAGAAATGAAGGGTCTGTCGATTGGCCCCATGGATACATTGATTGCCGCTCAAGCACTCAGCATTGACGGAACACTGGTGACCAACAACATCAAAGAGTTTTCACGAGTCCCAAAACTCAAACTGGAAAACTGGTTTGAGGCAATTTAGTCAGATCAATCAGGCCACCAAAGCCACAGACTTTACTTGCGCCCACACCGTCATGCCCAATTGCAGGGCCAGTTCGTCAATGGCGCGCTTGGTAACCCGGGCCAAAACCTCTTCAGCGCCACATTTCAAAACCACCATCACCTGAGAGGGATGTGCATCGGGCGTGATGCTTTGAATGCTGCCGCGCAGTTGGTTTTGAATGCTGGTGTTTTGCGGCTCGGACGTGGCCAAACTGACGTCACGCGCCAAGATCCGAATGCGAACAGCTTTGCCAACTTGTAAAGCCGCATCGCGCATCCAAACG
>CALPYQ020000229.1 GCA_943327965.2 Singulisphaera sp. GP187 | reverse complement strand
GGCATGGGTGCAAGGGGGATAAGCTGGTCTGTGTTGTGCGGCGAACTGTTGGCCGCACACCTTAACCACGAGCCACTGCCAATGGCCGTTTCATTGGCCAAGCACATGGCAGCGTCTCGTTTTGGCTAAGCTTGATTGGGCAACACCATCAACAAATGAACCTTATTGCTGGGCTGCAGCAGGTCGGCGTGCTTTGACATAAGCGTCAGTGGGTTGATAGTTTTTTCCATCGGCATAGCGCCATTGAATCATGGTGCCTTGATTGCCTCTGAGGTCTAGTTTGCCCACGTACGCGCCCATGGTGGATTGTTGATCAATGGCTCTGAATTCTGTCGGCCCAAATGGCGTGGAAAATTTGAGACCACGCATGGCCACAACCAATTTTTCGTTGTCTGTTGTGCCTGCCTTTTTGATGGCCGCAAAAATCGCTTGCATGGTGGCGTAGCCCACCACCGAACCCAACTTTGGATTCTCTTTGAATTTTTTGTAATAGTTTGCAGCAAAAGATGCGTGTTCTTTGGTGTCAATTTGATCCCATGGATAGCCTGTGACGATCCAACCTTTGGGTGTTTCATCCTTCAATACTTCAAGGTATTCGGGCTCACCTGATAGCAGGGATACCACTGGCACCTTTGGGAAAATGCCACGTTGATTGCCTTCACGAACCAGCTTGGCCAAATCGGCGCCAAAGGTCACATTGAAGATGGCATCGGGCTTGGTTTGCATGAGTGCACTAAGGCTACTGCCAGCATCGATTTTGCCAAGGGCTGGCCATTGTTCACCCACAAATTCAACATCAGGCCGTTTGGCTTTGAGTAACTCTTTAAAACTGGCTACAGCGCTTTGGCCATATTCATAGTTGGGCGCCAACGTAGCCCATCTCTTCGCGGGCATCTTGGCAGCCTCTTCGACCAACATGGCCGATTGCATGTAGGTGCTGGCCCTTAAACGGAAGGTGTATCGGTTGCCTTTGTCCCAAACAATGGCGTCGGTCAGTGGCTCGCTTGCAACAAACAAGCGTTTGTTTTTGGCCGCATGATCAGCCAAAGCCAAACCCACATTCGACAGGAAACCACCAGCAAGGACATCCACTTTTTCTTGGCTGCTGAGTTCAATGGCATGACGCAGAGCATCTTCAGGTTTGCCTGCATCGTCTCGTGCAATGACTTCTACCTTGCGGCCTAGCAAGCCTCCTGCGGCATTGATTTCTTCCACCGCCAATTGCCAACCTTGCTTGTAGGGTTGGGTAAATTGAGGAATGGCGGAATAACTGTTGATCTCGCCAATACGGATGGGCGTTTGCGCTTGAACCGTCAAACTCGGCAACGCCAAAAGACACAAACCATTCAATAGCCAAGACTTCATTGCGTACTCCTCAAAACCGAAACTGTATCAGCACCCAAAAAACCAAACATTTCAGGCCTTATTCATGATGACCCAGTGAATTATCCTTATGATCAAAAAGCATATATGTAAAACGAATAAGTTGTTTGTTTTAGCATAAAGAACCGGTAGAGTTCAAGCCTTCATCGGCAAAGACCGAAGCATTTCACCCCTACCAGATGTACCAATACACCGATTTCGATCGCCAATTTGTCAAATTGCGTGCTGCTCAGCATCGTGATCAGCTTGAGCGTTGGCAAAAAGGCCAATTGGCCGATGACGAGTTCCGCCCTTTGCGCCTCCAAAACGGTTGGTATGTTCAGCGTTATGCGCCCATGTTGAGGGTCGCGGTACCGTATGGCGAAATCTCTAGCAAACAGCTGAGCGTGTTGGCTCAAATTGCCAAAGAGTACGACCAACCCGATGCGGAACTCTTCGCTAAAGCGCAAGCGCAGCAAGATGTGCTGCCGGGCAAGTCGCCTAGGCTTATCAAAGGTTATGGTCACTTCACAACACGCCAGAACGTTCAATTCAACTGGATTCCCTTGGACAAATCGGCCGATGTGATGGACCTATTGGCCACAGTGGACATGCACGGCATTCAAACCAGTGGTAACTGCATTAGAAATATCACCACGGATGAGCTGGCAGGTGTCGCTGTCGATGAAGTGGTTGACCCTAGACCTTACGCAGAAATCTTGCGTCAATGGAGCACGCTTCATCCTGAGTTTGCATTTCTACCCCGTAAATTCAAGATTGCCATCACTGGCGCGACCGAAGACCGAGCGGCCATTGGTTGGCACGATGTGGGCTTGCAACTTGTGAAAAATGAAGCCGGCAATGTAGGCTTCAAAGTATGGGTGGGCGGTGGTATGGGCCGAACGCCCATCATTGGCAGCTTGGTTCGCGAGTTTTTGCCTTGGCAGCACATCATGAACTACCTCGAAGCCGTAGTTCGTGTCTACAACCGTTGGGGTAGGCGTGACAACTTGTACAAAGCGCGCATCAAAATTTTAGTGAAGGCGGAAGGCCAACGCTACATTGACGAAGTTGAAGCCGAATTTAATGACATCGTCACCAAAGATGGTGGCCCTCATACCATCACTCAAGCTGAGTTCGATCGTGTGGCTGCTTGCTTTGTTGAACCCAAAGTAACCAGCAACTTGACCATTTCTGCCAACGCCAATTTGCAGGAGCCTGCATTCCAGCGCTGGTTACATCAAAACGTTGTACCGCACAAAAATCCTGCATTACGCGCTGTCACCTTGTCATTCAAAAGATTGGGCTTAGCACCCGGTGACGCCACAGCAGATCAACTAGAAGCTTCCGCTCAACTGGTTGAGAAGTACTCCCGCGGTGAGGCACGCGTCACACACTCACAAAACTTGTTGCTCCCTTGGGTTCAAGAAAACCATTTGTTTGAACTTTGGCATGAAGCCAAAGCTTTGGGTTTGGCCAGCCCCAACATCGGTTTGTTGAATGACATGATTGCCTGCCCCGGCGGGGACTATTGCGCCTTGGCCAATGCGCGTGCCATCCCTGTTGCTGCGGCTATTTCAGAGCGTTACCAAGACCTTGACGAATTGGAAGACCTGGGCCCTATCGACTTGCACATTAGCGGATGCATCAATTCTTGTGGTCACCACCACAGCGGACACATTGGCATCTTAGGCGTCGATAAAGACGGCAAAGAGTGGTACCAAGTGACCCTTGGCGGCTCGGATGGCTCTTCTTTGTCTGGCCCTGCAGGCCCAGGCAAAGTGGTTGGGCCTTCATTCTCAGCCGTAGAAGTCACTGACGTGATTGAGGCCGTCATTCACAAATATTTGGAGTTACGGGCACCAAGCAGTAGCAAAGGTCGGTCTGAATACTTCATCGAAACCTTAAACCGAGTGGGGCAAGAGGCTTTCAAAGTTGCCGCCAACAGCGCACGCCAACCCGCGAAAGAGTTCGCTTGAATCTCAATTGATGTTTATGAAAATTTTGTCTTTCAACGATCACACGCAAGGCACTGACGCCAGCGTCATCCGCATGGCCAACGATGAAGATCCTCGCACCATTTCTCTTGAAGGTGTGAAGCGCATCGACTTGCATTTCCCAAAATTCACAGATGGTCGCGCTTACAGCCAAGCGTTTTTATTACGCCGTCGTTTGGGCTTCAAAGGTGAAATTCGCGCCACGGGCGATGTGCTCATTGACCAATTGGTGGCCATGGCGCGGACAGGTTTTGATGTCGCTGTATTGCGCGAGGGTTTAGATGCCAGTGCGGCACAACGTCAGTTTGATCGCTTCCCTTCTTTCTACCAAGGTTCGGCAATCGACACACAGCCACTCTTTGCAAAGGCCGAAGCGTGAGCGCATCCTCATTGCCCCATCGCATTCAAGGCAATACGC
Organism: Singulisphaera sp. GP187; assembly: GCA_943327965.2. GTDB lineage: Bacteria > Pseudomonadota > Gammaproteobacteria > Burkholderiales > Burkholderiaceae_C > Limnohabitans_A. The sequence goes on along the minus strand of CALPYQ020000229.1, from coordinate 266 downwards.
CAAATGCGATTTCTTTGCACGCTAATCCCAGTGCCAATTACGCTGACAAAGTGGTAGAAACTTTGTCTTTGCTGAAACAAGCTGAGACGGAATTCAGTCCAGCCACTCAGGCTTCAAGCTTAGGCGCCGAAGATGTCGTTATCACGCACTTGATTAATCACCATGCTTTGAAAATGCCTGTGTTTGTATTGGAAACAGGTGCATTGCATCGAGAAACACTGGCATTGCTAGAGCGCACACAAGCGCAATCTTCGGTGCCCATCAAT
>CALPYQ020000228.1 GCA_943327965.2 Singulisphaera sp. GP187 | reverse complement strand
GATGAAGTCGCATCACGCAGAAACTGATCACACAGCACATCATGAGACTTTGCATGCACCTGCTACAGGTTTTGCAGCTCGCTTGCCCGATTTCTTCGGTCGCATTTTGCGGCCCTTTTTGAACAGCAGTCGCCAGCGTTGGAAACTGTTGGGCGGCATTGTGTTGGCCATGGCCTTGTCAGTGGGCTTGGCAGGTGTGCAGTGGGTCATTTTGAAAATGCTGCCCTTCGACAACAAGAGCGAATTCCAAGTGGTGCTCGACATGCCGGCTGGCACACCCTTGGAAAATACAGCAGCAGCTTTGCAAGAAATGGGCACATATTTAGCGCAACAAAAAGAAGTTTTGGATGTGCAGTCTTATGCCGGTACAGCCAGTCCCATTACTTTCAATGGCTTGGTGCGTCAATACTATTTGCGTGCTGATGCCGAGCAAGGCGACTTGCAAGTCAATTTGGTTGACAAGCACCAACGTTCTGAAAAGAGCCATGCCATTGCGCAACGGCTGCGTCCTGAATTGGAAAAAATTGCAGCAGCCCACGGCGCCAACATCAAGGTGGTGGAAGTGCCGCCAGGCCCGCCCGTCATGAGTCCTTTGGTGGCAGAAATTTATGGCCCCGACGAAGCAGGCCGTCAGGCCTTGGCTGCCAACGTGGCCAAAGCCTTTGCCAAAACACCCGGCATTGTGGGCATTGACACGTCTTTGAAAGCCGATGCGCCAAGGCAATGGTTGCAAGTGCGCACACAACGCGCTGAAACATTGGGCATTCCCGTCAGTGCCATTGCACGAACTGTGCAGGGCAGCTTGCAAGGACTAGATGCCACCTATTTGCGCAATGACAACAGCAAATTGCCAGTGCCAGTGCGCTTGCAACTTCCGCTTCAATCGCAAGTTGGTTTGAAAGACGTGTTGGCCATGCCCATGCGAGCGGCCAATGGTCAGCTTGTGCCTTTGTCAGAGTTGGTAGAAATCAAATCCGAAATCATTCAAAAGCCGCTGTTCACCAAAGACTTGTTGCCGGTGAGTTATGTGATGGGCGACATGGCCGGTTCACAAGACTCGCCGCTGTATGGCCTGTTTGGTATTCGTGCCAACATGAAAGATGCCGCCCTGCCTGGCCAAGGAGAATTGGGTGAGTACTGGATACAGCAGCCCAGCGATACCTACCGCGAATACGCCGTGAAGTGGGACGGTGAATCACAAATTACGTACGAGACATTCCGCGACATGGGCACAGCCTACGGCGTCGGTTTGATCTTGATTTACTTGTTGGTGGTGGCGCAGTTCAAGAGCTACCTCACGCCTTTGGTCATCATGGCGCCTATTCCGCTTACGTTAATTGGCGTGATGCCTGGCCATGCATTGCTAGATGCGCAGTTTACGGCCACCAGCATGATTGGCATGATTGCATTGGCCGGCATCATTGTGCGCAATTCCATTTTGCTGGTCGATTTCATTGAGCTGCAAGTTGCGCAAGGCATGGACTTCAAAGAAGCGGTCATTCAATCGGCTGCGGTGCGCGCGCAGCCCATTGTGCTGACAGGCTTGGCCGCCATGATCGGTGCATTCTTTATTTTGGACGACCCCATTTTCAATGGCTTGGCGGTGTCCCTCATCTTTGGCATTTTGGTGTCCACCTTGCTCACCTTGGTGGTGATTCCAGTGCTCTATTTTTCTTTGTTCCAACCTAAGGAGTCTGTATGACTGTTGAACGTTACATCCGAGTGATTGCGGGTTTATTTATTTTGATTTCATTGTCATTGGGCATTGAAAGCAGCCCATTCTTTGTCAGCTCTTGGGCTTTGGCATTCACAGCATTTGTGGGCGCCAATTTGTTTCAGTTTGGTTTGACCAATGTATGCCCCATGGGTTGGATCTTGCGCAAATTGGGTGTGCCTGATGCGGCGCCTTGCAATTCGTAAATTAGGCCAATGTGCGGGCTGCGTTGATCACGCCGCCGCCCAAGCAAACTTCGCCGTCATACAACACAGCACTTTGCCCAGGTGTGACGGCCCATTGGTTTTCATTGAAGTTCAATGAAAATTCGGCAGTTTCCGAAGAAGCCAAATCGCAAGTAGCGTCTGCTTGGCGATAGCGTGTTTTAGCGGCATACCGGCCGGCAACAGGTGCAGTGCCCGAACACCAACTGGCATCGGCAGCTTCTAGTTGCGGCGACAACAACCAAGGATGGTCGTGCCCTTGCACCACCCACAAAATGTTCTTGTCCATGTCTTTGCGCGCAACAAACCAAGGCGTGTGCTCGCCACCACCGCGCTGCGCACCTTTTTCTTTGATACCGCCAATGCCCAATCCTTGACGTTGCCCCAGCGTGTAAAAACTCAAACCAACATGTTTGCCAATGGTGCGACCGCTTGGATCTTTGATGGGACCCGGCTCTTTGGAAATGTAGCGATTTAAAAAATCACGGAAAGGCCTTTCGCCAATGAAACAGATCCCTGTCGAATCTTTTTTCTTGGCATTGGGCAAGCCAATCTCTTCTGCAATTTGCCGCACCTGCGTTTTGAGCAATTCGCCCACTGGAAACAAAGTTTTAGACAACTGAGATTGGTTCAAGCGATGCAAAAAATAACTCTGGTCTTTGCTGTTGTCCAAACCTTTGAGCAATTCATGCAGCCCTGTTGTTTCATTGAGTCGGACTCGGGCGTAATGGCCGGTGGCAATTTTTTCAGCCCCGACCTGCATGGCATGGTCTAAGAACGACTTGAACTTGATTTCTGCGTTGCACAAAATATCGGGGTTGGGTGTGCGGCCGGCTTGGTATTCGCGCAAAAAATCTGCAAACACGCGGTCTTTGTAGTCGGCGGCAAAGTTGACGTGCTCAATTTCAATGCCCACCACATCGGCCACAGCCGCCGCATCGACAAAATCAATGTTGGACGAACAAAACTCGCTGTCGTCGTCATCTTCCCAATTTTTCATGAAGATGCCGACCACCTCGTGGCCTTGCTTTTTCAACAAATGAGCTGTCACAGCGGAGTCGACGCCGCCAGACAATCCCACAACAATACGGTGATGCTTCATAGCCTCAATTATCCCTTGATCTAAATATCTATACTTGCGGTCATCATGTCGTCCAATTCAAGCCCCTCTGCCTTGGCCAAAATCCAAGCTGCCATCAGCAATTTTTTGCGGGATGTGGGGCGCGGCGTGTTCACCCTGACCCACAGTGGCTTGGCCATGTTGGGCTTGGTGGTGGTGCTGGCTGTGGGCGTTGCAGTGTTCCGGCCCGATGTGTTGGCCCAAACCGAGTCGGTCGCCTATGAGTGGCTTCGCAATCGCCAGTTCAGTCTGTGGTGGGAGCCCCAAAATACCGCTGAACGTGCTACTGCCACCGATCTCAAGGACATTCCGCGCAAACAAGCCGCGGTGGCCGCGTGGCTGGCCACCAAATACCGGGTGGCGCCCGAGCCCATTGCCGCCTTGGTGGCCGAGGCGTATGTCTTGTCAGAATCGACCAAGCTCAAACCCCATTTGATTTTGGCGGTCATGGCCATCGAATCGAGCTTTCATCCTTATGTTCAAAGTCCTGCAGGTGCTCAGGGCTTGATGCAAGTGATGACCGAAATTCACATTCAAAAGTACGAAAAGTATGGCGGCAGGTCGGCCGCCTTTGACCCCTTGACCAACTTGCGCGTCGGCACCAAGGTGCTGCACGAATACGTCAAACTCAAGGGCGGCATTGAAGAGGGCTTGCTGTTTTACTTAGGCGGCGACATTCTTCAAAGCGACACTGGTTATGTGGCCAAAGTCTTGGCCGAGCAAGCCAAGCTAGACCAAGTGGCAGCGGGTGAAAAGGTCAGCACCCAGCCTTAATGCCAATGAGGCAGACCGCGTCTAAATGTTCCAAACAGACAAATCGGTGTGAATGAGGTCCATGGGAAAACGTTGGCCTCTGGCATGGTCTTCGATGCATTTCAGTACCAGAGGGCTGCGATGCGACGCAGCCGATGCGCGCACTTCTTCTAACGTCATCCACAGCACCCGCACAATGCCATGGTCCAAGGCCTGACCCTTGATGGGATGT
>CALPYQ020000227.1 GCA_943327965.2 Singulisphaera sp. GP187 | reverse complement strand
TTCGCCGTAGGGCGCAAAGGCACTGTCAGACCAATAAATAAATTTCGCCTGCGGCATTTCTGCACGCATGGCTCGCAACACACTCAAACCGCCAATGCCGCTGTCAAAAACGCCAATGGCGCGTTGAGTGTGGGTGTCAGTTGCTGGCAACTTTAATGCCTTTGAATTCGCCCGTGGCAATTCGCTTTTGCCATTCGGCTGGACCCGTGATGTGTGCGCTGGTGCCGCCTGAATCGACAGCAACGGTGACAGGCATGTCGACCACATCAAACTCATAGATGGCTTCCATGCCCAAGTCAGCAAAGCCCACCACCTTGGATTGCTTAATGGCTTTGGACACCAAGTAAGCAGCGCCGCCCACGGCCATCAAATAAGCGGATTTGTGTTTCTGAATGGCTTCAATGGCAACAGGACCCCGTTCGGCTTTGCCGACCATGGCAATGAGGCCTGTTTGTGCCAACATCATCTCCGTAAATTTGTCCATGCGAGTCGCAGTGGTGGGACCGGCTGGGCCCACAGCTTCTCCCTTGATTGGATCGACTGGGCCAACGTAGTAAATGACGCGGTTGGTGAAGTCAACTGGCAATTTCTCGCCTTTGGCCAACATGTCTTGAATGCGTTTGTGGGCTGCGTCCCGGCCGGTCAGCATCTTGCCATTGAGCAGTAATGTTTGACCCGGTTTCCAACTCGCAACTTCGGCGGGCGTGAGGGTGTTTAAGTCGACGCGCTTGCTCTTTTCGGTGTCTGGCGTCCAATTGACATCGGGCCACAAATCGAGGGAAGGCACATCCAAATAAACAGGACCAGAGCCGTCCATGACAAAGTGAGCGTGGCGCGTAGCGGCGCAGTTTGGAATCATGGCCACAGGCTTGCTAGCCGCATGGGTGGGGTACATCTTAATTTTGACATCAAGAACAGTGGTGAGGCCCCCCAAGCCTTGTGCGCCTATGCCCAAGGCATTGACCTTGTCATAAATTTCCAAACGCATGTTTTCAACTTGCGTGAGCTTTTCGCCCTTGCTTGATTTTTCGAGCAGCTGGTACATGTCCAGGTCGTCCATCAGACTTTCTTTGGCCATGAGCACTGCTTTTTCGGCCGTGCCGCCAATACCAATTCCCAACATGCCGGGTGGGCACCAGCCCGCGCCCATGGTGGGTACAGTTTTCAAGACCCAGTCGATGACGCTGTCGCTGGGATTGAGCATGACCATTTTGGATTTGTTTTCACTGCCGCCACCTTTGGCTGCGACGGTAATGTCCAATTTGTTGCCAGGTACGATTTGGGTAAAGATGACGGCTGGTGAGTTGTCTTGTGTATTTTTGCGAGCAAATTCAGGGTCGGAAACGACGGAAGCACGCAGCATGTTGTCGGCATAGTTATAGCCACGGCGAACACCTTCGTTGATGGCGTCCTCTAGGCTGCCTGTGAAGTTGTTGAACTTGATGTCCATGCCAATTTTCAAGAACACATTGACGATGCCCGTGTCTTGACAAATAGGGCGATGACCAATGGCGCTCATTTTGCTATTGGTCAAAATTTGTGCAATCGCGTCTTTAGCGGCAGGGCTTTGCTCACGTTGATAAGCGCTTGCCAAATGCGAGATGAAATCGGCAGGATGGTAATAGCTGATGTATTGCAAGGCTGCTGCAACCGATTCAATCAGGTCTTCTTGTTGGATCAGAGTCGTCATGTTGAACGTTATAAATTAAGGTTTCAATTCAATGGAGCTTTGCGTCACTGACTTGCGTTTGCGTTTGTCAGTGTTTTGCAGAGGCGTCATGGTGCGACATCAGCTTGTCGGTGTAGGCAATGGCCAATGCACTCAGCAAGAAGGTGACGTGAATGATGGTTTGCCACATCAGTACTTGCTCTGTGTAGTTGGCCGCATTGATGAAGGTTTTGAGCAAGTGGATGGAGCTGATGCCGATAATGGCAGTGCCCAGCTTCACTTTCAGAACCGACGCGTTCACATGGTCCAGCCATTCTGGTTGGTCCGGATGATTTTCTAAGTTCATTCGGGATACAAAAGTTTCGTAGCCGCCCACAATGACCATGATCAGCAAGTTAGAGATCATCACCACATCAATTAAAGCCAGCACCACCAGCATGATGATGGTTTCATTCAGGCTTGTGATGGGTGTATCGACCTTGTAGCCAATGCCGGTAATCAGGGCCTGAAGCGCAGCCTGGTTGCCAAATACAGCCTCTAGCAAGTGCACAAGTTCTACCCAGAAGTGATACACATAAACGGCTTGTGCAGCAATGAGACCTAGGTACAAAGGCAGCTGCAACCATCGACTTGCAAAGATCAATTTGGGAAGTGGCCTGAGTGAAGCTGCTTCGGGATGAGGTGGTTTTTGTTGGGCCATGGCTTGCTTTGTGGGGGTGTAATTGCAAAAGGGTGATTTTAAAGCCCTGCTAAAGGGCTTAGTTGACGATCCTATTGCCAAAATGAAAGAATAGAGTCAGTCAGGGGTATGTAAGAGCCAAGACCGACATTCACGGTCATTATTTAGAACTTGTTCCTCCAGGAGACACAATGAGCGTAACCATTTATCAACCCAGTGCAGAGTTTGTCAAAAATGCGCACATTTCTGGCATGCCAGCCTACCAAGCGCTTTGTAAAGAGGCTGAAACCGACTACGAAGGCTACTGGGCCCGTTTGGCCAAGGAACTCATTTCCTGGAAAACACCGTTCACCAAGGTCTTGGACGAATCCAAAGCACCTTTCTTTAAATGGTTCGAAGATGGCACTCTGAACGCCTCCTACAACTGCCTGGACCGCAACATTGAAAAAGGCCTTGGCAACAAGACAGCCCTGATTTTTGAAGCGGATGGCGGTGAAGTGACGCGAATCACATACAGTGAATTGCTGGCCAAAACCTGTCAAATTGCCAACGGCTTGAAGGCCATCGGCATTCAAAAGGGCGATCGCGTCGTTATTTATATTTCCATGTCCATTGATGGCGTAGCCGCCATGCAAGCTTGCGCGCGCATTGGTGCCACTCACTCTGTGGTGTTTGGTGGTTTTTCTGCCCAGTCATTGCGCGATCGCATTGAAGACACAGGTGCCAAAGCGGTTATCACGGCCGATCACCAAATTCGTGGCGGCAAGCAATTGCCCCTCAAATCCATTGTGGACGAAGCCTTGGCATTGGGCGGTTGCGACAGCATCAAGAACGTGTTGGTGGTCAAGCGCAGTGGTGCCGATGTGGCCATGACAGCAGGCCGTGACACATGGATGCACGACTTGGTGGCCAATCAAGCAACGACTTGCGAGCCAGAGTGGGTCAGCGCTGAGCACCCCTTGTTCTTGCTCTACACATCGGGTTCAACCGGCAAACCCAAAGGTGTTCAACACTCTACAGGTGGCTACTTGTTGCATGCAGCTCTCACCACCAAGTGGACTTTCGACCTGAAACAAGACGACGTGTTCTGGTGTACCGCCGACATTGGTTGGGTGACCGGCCACACCTACATCACTTACGGTCCTTTGGCCTTGGGTGGTACTGAAATTGTGTTTGAAGGCGTTCCTACTTACCCAGACGCAGGCCGTTTCTGGAAAATGATTCAAGACCACAAGGTCTCCATTTTCTATACCGCCCCTACCGCCATTCGCTCATTGATCAAGGCCGCTGAGTCCAACGATACTGTGCATCCAAAGAGTTACAACCTCAGCAGCTTGCGCTTGCTGGGCTCTGTAGGCGAACCAATCAATCCCGCTGCATGGGAGTGGTACCACAAGCATGTAGGCGGTGGTCGTTGCCCCATTGTGGACACCTTCTGGCAAACCGAAACCGGTGGCCACATGATCACGCCACTGCCCGGCGTCACACCTATGGTGCCCGGTTCTTGCACACTGCCTTTCCCTGGCATTCAAGCCGCCATCGTGGACGAAACAGGCAAAGACATGCCCAACGGCCAAGGCGGTATCTTGGTGGTCAAGCGCCCATGGCCATCCATGATTCGCACCATCTGGGGTGACCCCGATCGCTTCGTAAAAAGCTACTACCCAGCCGACTTCCAAGGCAAGTACTACTTGGCTGGCGACGG
>CALPYQ020000226.1 GCA_943327965.2 Singulisphaera sp. GP187 | reverse complement strand
TCACCACAGCTTTGCGCTGTTGGGCTTGTTGGCGGTCCTGATTGCCTTGCTGGCCTTGGCCAGACCTGAAGTTAGGACGCAGACGGTGCAAAACGTGCAAGGCTGGCTTTTCACGCGGCTGAACATATCAGAGGCCGAAGACGCCAAACAGCAGGTACTGCTTCGAAGCCTAGCCGCCAAGTCCTCAGAGCTGGACGCAAACCAATTGGCTTTGGTGCAAGCCATTAGAGCCAAATACCGCATTGCACCTGATCCCCTGAATGCCATTGTTTTGGAAGTATTTGACCTGGCAAATCGCGCCAGCCTAGAACCCACCCTGATTTTGGCCGTGATTGGAATTGAGTCCAATTTCAACCCCTTCGCCAACAGCCCCATTGGCGCCAAGGGCCTCATGCAAGTCGTGCCGGATGTTCATGCAGAACAATTCACCCCCTATGGCGGGACCATGGCCATTTTTGACCCCAAAACCAATTTGAGAATTGGCGTCAAAATTTTGAAGCAATGCATTGATTTAACCGGCAAATTGGAAGAAGGCCTAAGACTTTTCAAGGCGGGCGAGGACTCCTTGTCGCTTGAAACAGACTACATTGCCCGCGTTTTGACCGAACAAGCGCGGCTAAAAGAAGCCCTGCCAAAGCCCCCCAAGGACAACGCCCTTGAAGCCAAGAAACCCAGCCGCTAAGCTTGCCTCGGATACACTCAGAGGATCGATTGAAAGCCCCACCATGTACTCAAGAAACATTCTGATTGAACAAACCGATCCCCAAATTTTTGCAGCCATCCAAGCAGAAAACGCCCGTCAAGAGCATCACATTGAGCTGATCGCCAGCGAAAACTACGCCTCACCTGCTGTCTTGGCGGCCCAAGGCTCTCAACTCACCAACAAATACGCAGAAGGCTACCCCGGCAAACGCTATTACGGTGGCTGCGAATATGTCGACATCGTCGAACAATTGGCCATTGACCGTATCAAGCAAATTTTTGGTGCAGATGCAGCCAACGTTCAACCGCATTGCGGCGCTTCCGCCAACGAAGCCGTGTTCTTGGCCTTCTTAAAGCCCGGCGACACCATCATGGGCATGAGCTTGGCCGAAGGCGGCCACCTAACTCACGGCATGCCTCTCAACATGAGCGGCAAGTGGTTCAACGTGGTGAGCTATGGCTTGAACGCAAAAGAAGAGATTGACTACGATGCCATGGAAAAAAAGGCGCACGAGTCCAAGCCCAAACTCATCATTGCTGGCGCTTCTGCCTACAGCTTGCACATTGACTTTGCACGCTTTGCCAAAGTTGCCAAAGACGTGGGCGCCATTTTCTTGGTCGACATGGCCCACTACGCTGGCCTCATTGCAGCTGGCGTCTACCCCAATCCTGTTCCCCATGCCGATGTGGTCACCTCCACCACCCACAAGAGCTTGCGTGGCCCTCGCGGCGGCATCATCTTGATGAAAGCCGAACACGAAAAGGCCATCAACAGCGCCATCTTCCCTGGCCTGCAAGGTGGTCCGCTCATGCACGTCATTGCAGCCAAAGCTGTTGCCTTCAAAGAAGCCATGGCGCCTGAGTTCAAGTCTTACCAACAGCAAGTGGTCAAGAACGCTCAAATCGTTGCTGAAGTTTTAACCCAACGCGGCTTGCGAATTGTCAGTGGCGGTACGCAAAGTCATGTGATGTTGGTCGACCTGCGCTCCAAAGGCATTACCGGCAAAGTAGCCGAAGCCGCTTTGGGTCAAGCCCACATGACCATCAACAAAAACTCCATCCCCAATGACCCCGAAAAACCGATGGTCACCAGTGGTGTGCGCATTGGCACACCCGCTATGACCACCCGTGGTTTCAAGGATGAAGAAGCCCGCATCACGGCCAACCTGATTGCCGACGTCCTCGACAACCCCAACGATACAGCCAACATTGAAGCCGTTCGCGCCAAGGTCAATGCCTTGACCGCACGTTTCCCTGTCTACAAATGAAGTGCCCCTTCTGCAGCCATACGGACACCCAAGTGGTGGAAACACGTTTGGCTGAAGATGGCGACCTCATTCGCCGCCGTCGACAATGTGCGGCGTGCGAAAAACGCTTCACCACTTACGAGCGACCTGAAGTCACATTTCCCACCATCGTTAAAAAAGATGGCAGGCGCATTGACTACGAGCGCCTCAAATTGCGCGCAAGCATGAACTTGGCTTTGCGCAAACGACCTGTGAGCACTGAGCAGGTCGACTCTGCCATTGAGCGAATTGAAGAAAAGTTATTGAATCTCGCACAGCGTGAAGTGGCGTCTAACAAACTGGGTGAGTTGGTTATGCGCGAGTTGAAAAAACTCGACAAGGTGGCCTATGTTCGATTTGCCAGCGTTTACCGCAGCTTTGAGGACATCGATGATTTCAAATTGTTGGTGGATGAAGTTAGCAAGTAAGTCAGACTTGCTGCCATTTAACTTTCCCACTTGACCCTCAAATGCAATTGGTCATCTGCGTTTTTTCCAAACGCGGCCTGCCAATCGCATTAATGATCAGCAACCAGCCTTCATTCGAGCTTTTTAGCCGCTCGCAAAACGTCAGCGTACCTGCCTGAAATCCCCCGTTCAAAGCCAAGCTGCGACCATTGGCACCAAACGAAATGTAGCGATTGACCGTGGCATTGCCCGTCGCTGAAACCAACATGGGCAGCGACGGGTGTCGCTGTAACAGCACTTCACCCTCATCCAAAATTCCGTTGTTGTTGTCGTCGACAAACATCATCCAGCCCTGTTGCCAAGTGGGCAATGCATTGCCTGAATGGCTTAAGGCAACCGCACATTGCCTCGGTAAACCGCTGACATTTTCTTCAATCGAAACAGATGACGGGCTAGACACCAAGGCTGCTACACACAATGTGATGCGTTTTTCTCTGCGCAAGGCTTCTGTGCGCGCCGTCAGGACATCGTTCAGCATGTCTTGGGCCGCTGTTTGAATTTGAATGTTTGTTTGCATCGATCGCATGGAAGATGCCGCGATGCCGCACATTAGCGCGATCACCATCAATACAAACAGTGTCTCGATCAAGCTTTGCCCAAGTTGAAGCTGGGTCATTTCTTTTTTGAACCGCATTCGTTAATGCTAGGTGGTCGCTTTGATAAATGGCTTGCAGTGGCCGTCAACCCAAATTGTTGCAAGGCATTGTTTGACACCCATCCGTCGAATGGCCGCATGCTGACTGATATGAAAATAAGACTTGCTCACACCATTACAGGCTTTACCTTGATTGAAAGCCTTTTGAGCTTGAGCTTGATGGCCATTCTCATAGGCGTTGCGTGGCCAGGCTTTGAAGCGCATTGGCAAATCAGTCGCCGGCAAGACGCGCAAAACACCTTGCTTCAGTTGCATCTCAAACAATTGCAGTGGCGAGCAAGCCATGCCCAATATGCCAATTCCTTGGCCTCACTTGCATGGACAAGTCCAAATTCCATCGGGGGTCATTACAGCCTCATTTTGAAAAATGCAGACGCCCAATCTTACGAATTGCATGCCACGGCAATGGGCTTGCAAGCCAGAGATACACCCTGCGCTCATATGAGCCTCTATGTTTCTGCCAACACGCAATTGCTGCGAACCAGTCAAAACATGCCATCAACCGATCCTGGTCAATGTTGGCGATGGTAAGTACTGTATGTTGAATGCTTTGATTGGCTGGGCTTTGGGCTTTAGCGTGTTAAGCGCTGGCGTTGTTTGGCTCCATTTTCAGTGGCAAAACGAACGGCATATCGTGTTGAAAAATCACATGCAACAAGATGCCAGAGCCTTGATGGAAACCATGGTCCATGATCTGAAACGATCTAATTTTCAGGCACTTTTGTCCAACAACAGTCCTGGCAACTCTGGTCAGTGTCCTTCTGATTTTTGCGGCCTGCCCGAAGACTTTGAAATCAGTCAACAACACATACTTTTTAGTTGGGACAGAAACGCCAACGGCATTAAAAACAACAATGAGTGCAGCGGCTTTCGGCGCAATGGCAAAGATCTACAAACCAAAACTTCTTGCAAACCTGTGGTCTGGACCACGATGAATGATTCCAATAAT
>CALPYQ020000225.1 GCA_943327965.2 Singulisphaera sp. GP187 | reverse complement strand
TCCTGCAAAGAAAGCTGCGCCAGCTAAAAAAGCTGCGCCAGCCAAGAAAGCTGCTCCAGCTAAAAAGCCAGCAGCCAAAAAGGCCCCCGCTAAAAAGCGCACTCCCAATGCAGCTTTCATGAAGGCTTTGACACCTAGCGCCGCATTGGCAGCTGTGGTGGGTGCAGCACCTCTGCCACGCACAGAAGTCGTGAGCAAGTTGTGGGTTTACATCAAGAAAAACGGCCTGCAAGACAAGGTCAACAAGCGCAACATCAACGCCGACGACAAACTCAAAGCTGTCTTCGGTAAAGCTCAAGTCACCATGTTTGAATTGGCTGGTTTGATCGGCAAGCACCTGAAGTAATTCAGCGTCCTTGAATAAAAAAGCCGGATTCATCCGGCTTTTTTTATGTGGATTTCATTTTTGATTTTTGAGTGCGTTTTGCGTAATTGCGCTGAGTGTTACTCGGGTTGTAATGGCCTCGGGGTCTAGCATGATTTCAATCAATGTACCCTGCTTGCGCTGTAAAGCTTCAATCAATGCGGGTTCAAAATCTTCGGTCTGATTAATTCGAACACCCTCATACCCATAAGCCTTTGCCAGGTTTGCAAAATTTGGATTGTTGAGGTGAGACCCCAAAGTATGGGTTGGAAATTCGCGCTCTTGATGCATGCGTATGGTGCCGTACATGCCATTGTTGAGTAGCACAACAATTGATTTAGCGCCATGCTGTGAGGCTGTCGCTAACTCTTGTCCATTCATCAAAAAGTCGCCATCGCCCGCGATGGTGAAAGCAACACGATTTGAAATAATGGCTGCAGCAATGCCGGCAGGGACACCGTAGCCCATGGCCCCCACAGTGGGCGCTAATTGAGTTTTGAATCCTTTGCACAAACCATGGTGCTTGAAATAACGATGCACCCAACTGGCAAAGTTACCCGCACCATTGGTCAACACAGCATCGGCAGGCAAATGTTTTTGCAACACGGCAACAACCTCAGGCATGTTGACCAAACCCTTTTCTGAATCGTTTGGCAATCCTGCAATACTTTGCGGAAGGGTGTTGGCGAGGTAATCGTTGTTGGCTTGTTTTGTCCATTCAGCCCAAGGCACCTGAACAGGTGCGGTCAACACCTCTAAACTGCGCGCTGCGGCATTCATGGTGGCACAAATGGCCAAATCAGCGTGATAGACCCGATTGAGCTCTTCGGCACTGGCATGTATGTGAACCAGTTTTTGGCGCGGCTTAGGCACCTCCAGCAAGGTGTAGCCACTGGTGGTCATTTCACCCAACCTAGGGCCAATTGCCAAGATGAGGTCGCTGTCCTTGATGCGTTGCGCCAATTTGGGGTTGATGCCAATGCCAACATCACCCGCATACAGTGCGTGAAAATTGTCAAATGTGTCTTGAAATCTAAATGCATTGCCAACCGGTAATTGCCAATTTTCAGCAAATCTTTGGAGGGCTTGAGCGGCTTGAACAGTCCAGCCACCACCGCCCGCAATCACAAAGGGTCTTTCAGCTTCTAAAAGCATTTGACGCAAAGTTCGCAAGCTACCAGGATCACTCCAGGCTTCAACCGCTTCAATTTTGGGCAAGGGTCTTGATGACACCTTGTGTGTGAGCATGTCCTCTGGCAACACCAATACAACGGGTCCAGGGCGGCCATTCATGGCCGTCGCAAAGGCTCGCGCCACATACTCTGGAATGCGTCTTGCATCGTCGATTCGCTCAACGCGCTTGGCCATGCCTTTGGTACTCGGACCAAAGAATGCACAAAAATCAACTTCTTGAAATGCTTCACGATCACGGGTGTCACTTGCCACATCACCGACGAACAAGATCATGGGTGTTGAGTCTTGAAATGCAGTGTGGACCCCAATTGAGGCATTGGTGGCACCAGGACCTCGGGTGACAAAACAAATCCCAGGGCGGCCCGTTAAACGGCCTTGGGCATCGGCCATGAATGCAGCCCCGCCTTCTTGGCGACATGTCACAAACTCAATTTGGTTTTGATACCGATGGAAACCATCGAGAACTGCCAAATAACTTTCGCCCGGAACGCCAAAAGCATGCGTGACGCCTTGCTCAATGAGGCATTCAACCAACAGGTGTCCTCCGATTTGATCGGAAGTATTTAGATGACTCAAATTGATATTTTGATCGCTCATACGGCCTCTTATGGTGCTGGCCGAATGATACTTTCAAAGCAATACCTGCACTCGCTGGAGGTGTGCTTTAGTTGACGACACGGTCAAATTTGAACACGCCAGGATCTTTGACAGGGTCGACATCGACAGGGATGACCGACTTTGGCAAAAACTTGCCTTCAAGCAACATCTTGGACAGCGGATTCTCAATTCTTTGTTGAACAGCCCGCTTCAAAGGACGTGCACCAAAGACTGGGTCAAATCCGACTTTGGCCAACTCAGCCAAGGCCGCGCTAGAAACTTCCAATTGCAAGTCCATTTTGGCCAGTCTGGTTTCTAAGATCTTCAACTGAATTTTGGCAATTGATTCAATGTGTTTGGCATCCAGGCTATGGAACACAACCGTTTCGTCGATGCGATTCAAGAACTCAGGTCGGAAGTGGTTTTTGAGTTCTCCCCAAACAGCATCTTTAATGTCTTCATTGGACTGCCCGACCATGGCCTGAATCAAATGAGAGCCAATGTTGGAGGTCATCACTATGACCGTATTTTTAAAGTCGACGGTGCGTCCTTGACCATCCGTAAGGCGACCATCGTCCAGAACTTGCAATAGAACATTGAAAACATCGGGGTGCGCTTTCTCAACCTCATCCAAAAGCAAGACCGAATATGGCTTACGACGAACTGCTTCCGTCAAATAACCGCCCTCTTCATAGCCCACATAACCTGGAGGGGCACCAATGAGTCTGGCAACCGAGTGTTTCTCCATGAACTCGCTCATGTCGATGCGAATCAGGTGATCCTCGCTGTCAAACAAGAAACCTGCCAAAGCTTTGCACAATTCCGTTTTACCCACCCCGGTTGGGCCTAAAAACAAAAAAGAACCTGTCGGCCTTTGCGGATCAGACAAGCCTGAACGTGAACGGCGAATGGCATGCGACACGGCGGTGATGGCCTCGTCTTGACCCACCACACGCTCGTGCAATTTGTCTTCCATTTGCAATAACTTTTCGCGTTCACCTTGCATCATTTTGGAGACTGGAATCCCTGTTGCTCGGCTGACAACCTCTGCAATTTCTTCGGCACCGACTTGGGTCCGCAGCAAACGGGGGGCCGATCCGGCAGCAGGATTCAATTCCTTTGCTTGAGTCTCTTTGAGGAGCTTTTCAAGCTCAGGCAACTTGCCATATTGCAACTCGGCCACTTTGTTGAAATCGCCTTTTCGAGTGAGCTCTTCAATCTGCTGACGAAGTTGGTCAATTTTTTCGCGAACGTTTTGACTCCCCTGAGCCTGAGCTTTTTCTGTTTTCCAAATCTCTTCAAGGTCCGCGGCCTCTTTCTTCAGACTAACGATTTCCTCCTCAATCAAACCCAAGCGCTTTTGCGATGCTTCATCGGCTTCCTTCTTGACGGCTTCTCGTTCAATTTGAAGTTGAATGAGACGGCGATCTAATTTGTCAATCACCTCAGGTTTTGAATCAATTTCAATTTTGATTTTGGACGCCGCCTCATCGATCAAATCAATGGCTTTATCGGGCAAAAATCGGTCTGTGATGTACCGATGACTGAGTTCCGCCGCCGCCACAATGGCAGGGTCGGTAATGTCTACACCATGGTGAATTTCGTATTTTTCTTGCAAGCCACGCAGGATGGCAATGGTTGCTTCAACGCTCGGCTCGCCCACCAAGATCTTTTGGAAACGGCGCTCTAATGCGGCGTCTTTCTCGATGTATTTTCGATACTCGTCCAAGGTGGTTGCACCCACACAATGCAGCTCGCCGCGCGCTAATGCGGGCTTGAGCATGTTGCCGGCGTCCATTGCACCTTCAGCCTTCCCTGCACCCACCATGGTGTGCAGTTCATCAATAAAGACGATGGTCTGCCCCTCGTCTTTGGCCAACTCACTGAGAACAGACTTGAGGCGCTCTTCAAACTCGCC
>CALPYQ020000224.1 GCA_943327965.2 Singulisphaera sp. GP187 | reverse complement strand
TTTCATCGCGGGGCGAACTGCCTTTTGGGACCCAAGATTACGCGACAAGGCATCTAGCGCTGACAAAGAACAATTTCATGGATGTCCTCCAAGCCAGTTGCGCCATCCCCTTTGTTTTGAAAGCCATTCTCAACATTGATGGCGCACCCAGTGGCGCCTACTGGGACGGCGGCATTACCGACTATCACTTGCATTTGAATTGGCTGGAACACGCCAAAGAGAACTTAAAAGAGAACTCAAAAGGTGGGCTCGTGGTGTACCCGCATTTTCAAAAAGCAGTCATCCCAGGTTGGTTGGACAAAAGTTTGAAATGGCGACACCAAGCTACCGCCTACTTAGACAACACCATTGTGTTAGCCCCCAGTCCTGAGTGGGTTAAATCATTGCCCAATGGCAAATTACCAGACCGCCAAGACTTTGTCACCTATGGCCAAGATTTAAATGCGCGAGTTAGGGTATGGCAATCTGCAACGGGTGCCAGCCAACAATTGGCAGACGAATTTGCGCAATGGCTTGAAAAGCCTGATATGTCCTTCGTTCAAGATATCTAATAACTATCATGAGTCAGCACCCCAATCCGCACAGCCGTTTGACCGATGCCATGCGTTTGGTGCTTCGCAACATGGCGCGTGCAGGTCGCCCCCCCATGCACTTGCTGACAGCGCAACAAGCCCGTTTGTTTTATGAAATGTCGGCCAGCATTTTGGATTTGCCAGAGGCCCCCTTAGCGCGCGTCGAAGATTTAAAAATAACCACGCGTGACGGCTACAGTCTCAAAGCGCGCTTGTATGCGCCTAGCCTGCAAACGACTTCGCCAGCCTTGCCTTGTCTGGTCTATTTTCACGGCGGCGGGTTTACCATCGGCAGCATTCAAACACACCAAGTGCTTTGCCGAGAATTGGCACGCTTGGGCCACTGTGCTGTCATTTCAGTCGACTATCGTTTAGCCCCTGAACACCGATTTCCAACCGCTACAAACGATGCTTGGGACGCCCTCAGTTGGGTCTCTCAAAATTCTAAGTCTTTGGGACTGTTAACTGGTGCTTTGGCCGTCGGGGGTGACAGTGCAGGCGGTACGCTGGCGGCAGTGAGTGCCATCATGGCACGCGATGCGGGTCTGAAACTGGCGTTGCAGTTGCTCATCTATCCTGGCTGCGCCGCCAGACAAGAAACCGATTCGCATCAAAAGTTCGAACATGGCTTTATGTTGGACAAGGCCACCGTGGATTGGTTTTTTGACCATTACATTGACTCGAAGGATCGAGACGATTGGCGATTCGCGCCCATGCTTGCAGACCACCATGATGGTTTAGCGCCCGCTTGGATTGGCCTGGCCGAACTAGACCCCCTGGTGGATGAGGGCGTTGCCTATGGCGATCTATTGCGCATGGCGGGTGTGCCTGTCGAATTAGAAATCTACCATGGCGTTGTCCATGGGTTTGTCAACATGGGACGCGTCATACCCGAGGCTAAACTCGCCCACGCAGACGCTGGACTTGCACTCAAGCGCGCATTCAGTCAACATGTTTAAACATTCAACGATGTGAGCGAGAAAGGTATCCTGAAAATGAAACGCAGCGACTTTCGATTTATTTATCGCCTTCGTGTCCGTTGGGCCGAAATTGACATGCAAAAAATTGTATTCAATGGCCACTACCTGACATACCTCGATACCGCAGTCACTGCTTACTGGTCTAAAGTGGCATTGCCCTACGAAAGCGCATTTCACTTGCTGGGTGGCGAGCTGTATGTCAAAAAGGCCACGCTGGAATATCACGCCTCTGCATTGATGGACGACGATTTGAGTATCGGCATGAAGTGCAGCAGAATGGGCAAGTCATCCATGGTGTTTGAAGCGGGCATTTTCCGAGGCGACAAATTGCTCATCAGCGGCGAACTCATTTATGTCTTCGCCGATCCCAAAACACAAACATCCAAACCCATCCCCGATGTGCTGCGACATATTTTGTTGATTTACGAAGCTGGCGAGTCTGTGGTGGATGTCAAAACAGGCACTTGGTCTGAGCTTAAAGCCTTGGCTTCTCCGCTTCGCTATGAAGTGTTCGTTACCGAGCAAGAAATTGACCCAGAGTTGGAATGGGACACCTTGGACGAAACAGCACTTCATGCCGTCGTTGTCAACAAACTGGGTCAGCCCGTGGCCACTGGTCGCTTGTTGCAGCCCCAACCGCATGTGGCTCAAATTGGCAGGATGGCCGTCAGCAAATCTCTGCGAGGTGGCAGTTTAGGCCGATTGGTTGTGTCAACCCTGATGGAAAAAGCCCGGCAACGTGGCGATCGACAACTTGTGTTGCATGCGCAGTGCAGCGCTGAAGGTTTTTATCGACGCCTCGGCTTCACCGCGCATGGTGAAATTTTTCAAGATGCAGGAATAGACCACATCGAGATGCAAATTTCACTGGTTTAAATGTCTTCCAGCAGTGCGTAGGGCAGGGCATGAACATGCATTTGCGGGCCTTGTCCGCTGCCAATGTGCAGAGACTGGTCAACTGCTGAAGTTTGCATCGAAACAATGCCCCAATAAGACGCTGCCGAATGGGAAGCATCGGGACTGAATGCTGCAGCACTGGCCACCATGCCACAAGCTTGCGTTTCGTCGTTCGATGAAAATACTTCTTGGCCCACCATCATGGGTGCCTGACTTGACACTACGTAAGCACGTCTTTTGAGGGTACCTCTGAACTGACTTCGGGCAACCACTTCCTGACCTGGATAACAGCCCTTTTTGAAGCTCACGCCATCGACGGATTCGTAATTCAGCATTTGAGGCACAAAGGCTTCTGAGATCAGGTCTTGAACCATGCTGATGCCAGAAAGCACTTCTGACAATTGCCATGCTTCGAGGCTCAAAAGTTCTAAATTAGCTTGAGCCAGTACAACAGGCAAGCGCTCTGTATTTTCCGTGATTAAAACCGCGCGAGGCAACCAGCCGTTGAGGGTTTTGGATGGATAGAGTTGGATCAAGTGTGCACCTGGCTCATCCAAGGCCAAGACATGCCAAGGCGCTTGATTTGCTGCTGCAGGAAAGGCATTCAACAAGCCATCGCCCAACAAGCCTGTTAAGCGATACGAGGCCGTAGCATCACTCAGCTTGACCTTGGCTCGCATCACAAACATCGACAGGCGTTTTAGGATGCTGGCAAGTAAACTGGCATGGCACACCAAGACAAATTTTTCAGGACTGAGCTTCAAGACCCAAAAACTGGCCATCAGGCGACCTTTGGCTGAACAATAGCCAGCAAGTCGGGCTTGGCCTACAGGCAAAAGCAGTACGTCATGCGTCAGCTGTCCTTGTAAGAAGCTACCGGCATCGACGCCTTCAGCTTGTATGACCCCCAGTTGGGTGCTTGTCACCATCCCCGCAGGATTGAAGTTTGGAAATTGTTCATTTGTGTGCATCCGTGAATTATGATCTCCTCTGAAAAACCCAAAGGAATTTAGGCTTGAGTCGCCCCAAAAAAACCACCAAAAGAACACCTGCTTCTAGGAAAAAATCTTCCTGGCGCGGTTTTTGGGTCATTTCGACCCTTTTGGTCTTGGTTACTTTGATCGCCAGTTTGGCTTGGCTTCAAATGCCCATGGGCTTTAAGACCGGTACCCTGCCCAGTTCATCGACGCCCAACTTGGAAGTTTTAGACCTCACCATCGAGCCTGGTACAACACCAAAGGGCGTTGCACAAGCCATTGCCGATGCGGGCTCAGACGTTTCACCCTCACTCATGTGGCTCTGGTTTCGCGTTTCTGGACAAGCCCGTGGCATCAAGGCGGGTAGCTACGAAATCACCCCCGAGATGAGTCCCAAATCTGTGTTGAATATGCTGGTCCGCGGTGAAGAGACTTTGCGCAACATCACCTTGGTAGAAGGATGGACCTTCAAGCAGTTTCGGCAAGCTTTGGCCAAAGCCGACAACCTCAAATTGACCACGCAAAACCTGAGTGATCAGGAAATCATGACCCAATTGGGTCGGCCAGACCTGCACCCTGAGGGGCGCTTTTATCCGGACACCTACACCTACGCCAAGGGCGCAACAGACTTCTCTGTCATGAAACGTGCCCTCAAATCAATGGACCAACACCT
>CALPYQ020000223.1 GCA_943327965.2 Singulisphaera sp. GP187 | reverse complement strand
TAATCACCTTGGCATAGCGGCGCTGCTCGCTGCTGACCTGGTCCAGCGCTAACCCAAAAACCTCTGCGGCGGTGGCGCGGTGCACGTCCAGCCCCTGATGGAAGGCCTGTAAAAGTGCCTCGTCGCCGCTGATATGCGCCATGATGCGAAGTTCAATTTGAGAATAGTCGGCGCTGGCAATCAAACTGCCCGCAGGCGCCACAAACGCTTCGCGCACTTTGCGACCTGCGGCAGTGCGAATTGGACTATTTTGCAAGTTGGGATCGTTGCTTGAAAGACGCCCCGTCACGGCCACCGCTTGGGCGTAGTGCGTATGCACCCTGCCCGTTCTAGGCAAGGCCATTTGTGCCAGCTTGTCGGTGTAAGTGCCCTTGAGTTTGGACAAACTGCGGTGCTCCAAAATGCGCGCGGGCAAGGGGTAGTCTTCCGCCAACTTTTCAAGCACTTCTTCGTCGGTACTGCGTGCACCTGTGGCTGTTTTTTTAATGACAGGTAAACCCAGCTTGTCAAAAAAGATTTCGCCCAGCTGCTTAGGGCTGCTGAGGTTAAAAGGCTGGCCCGCAATTTCGTAGGCTTCTGTTTCCAATTGCAAAATGCGCTGACCTAAAGCTTGGCTTTGCGCGGCCAAGGTTGGGCCATCGATTAATACGCCGTTGCGCTCAATGCGAAACAAAGCTTCGCTGGTGGCAATTTCAATGTCATAGATGGCGCGCAACTTGGCATCGGCTTGAATGCGCGGCCACAACACACCATGCACATCCAAACATTGGTCTGAGTCTTCGCACGAATACTCTGAGGCCTTTTCAACATCGACTTGCGCAAAAGAAATTTGATGCGCACCTTTTCCACACAAGTCTTCGTAGGTAATTCCAGTTCTGCCCACGTGGCGCAAAGCCAGACTGGTCAAGCTGTGCGGCTTGTGCACTTCGAGCACATAGCTTTGCAGCATGGTGTCGTGTGCATAGCCATGCACCTCAATGCCCACATTGGCAAACACATGGCGGTCGTATTTGATGTGCTGCCCCACCTTGAGTTTGAGGGGGTTTTCTAACCAAGGTTTTAGCTTGGTCAAGACTTCGTTCATTGGCAATTGAACAGGCGCATCCGGTCCGTCATGGCGCAAAGGCAAATAGGCCGCCTCGCCTGGTTTGACACTCCAACTAATACCCACCAAGTCGGCACGCATAGCGTCCAAGGACGTGGTTTCAGTATCGATGGCCACACACTCGGCCGCTTCCAATTTGGGTAGCCAAACGTCCAACTGGTCCCAAGTCAAAATGGTTTCGTAAAGTTTGTCGCCTGTGACCGTCACCACCGGTTCGGGTTCTGCAAACAAATCGTCCATGGGCACAAATGCTGGTTTGCCTGACTTGGTGGGCTTGCCCGATGCATTGCCTGCGCCCGATGTCTCTGAAGCGCCAGCACCCCTGCTTCTCACCAAACCTTTAAAGCCAAACTTTTCATAGAAGGCCAACAAGTCGGCTTCGTTGGGCGGATCTAAGCGAATGGTTTCAAGCGAGGGCAACTCGGGCACATAGGCCTTCAAATCGCAATCGGTGCGAATTTTTAAAAGCTGTCTGCCTGTAGGCAACCAATCGACCGCTTTGCGAAGGTTTTCACCCACCACGCCTTTAACTTCATGGGCATGTGCCATCAAGTTGTCCAAAGAGCCATATTCCAACAACAATTTGGATGCAGTTTTAGGACCTACTTTTTGC
The DNA here is from genome assembly GCA_943327965.2 of Singulisphaera sp. GP187. GTDB lineage: Bacteria > Pseudomonadota > Gammaproteobacteria > Burkholderiales > Burkholderiaceae_C > Limnohabitans_A. The sequence goes on along the minus strand of CALPYQ020000223.1, from coordinate 2,389 downwards.
ACGCCCGGCACGTTGTCCACGGTATCGCCAACCAAAATTTGGTAGTCCAGCATTAAGCTAGCGGGCACACCAAACTCTTCTTGTACACCGGCCAAGTCACGGCGTTTGCCGTTCATGGTGTCAATGATGGTGATGTGTTCGTTGACCAATTGCGCCAAGTCTTTGTCGCCACTGGAGACAATCACTTCAATGCCATGAGAAGAACCCAAGGCCGCCAAGGTCCCAATAACATCATCCGCTTCGACGCCAGGCACATCCAGCACTTTCCAGCCCATCAAACGCACCAACTCGTGAATGGGTTCAATTTGCGAACGCAAATCGTCTGGCATAGGACTGCGGTTTTGTTTGTATTCGGGATAAATATCGTCGCGGAAGGTGGGGCCTTTGGCATCAAACACACAGGCTGCATAGTCTGCGGGAATGTCCTTGCGAAGGCGCTCCATCATGTTGATCATGCCGCGAATGGCGCCCGTGGCAGGACTGGCGGGGTCGCCGGGTATAGCCCGCAAATCGGGCATGGCATGGAAGGCACGGTACAGATAGCTGGAGCCATCCACCAACAGCAGGGTTTTCTTGTCGCTCATACCCCAATTGTGCCTGTCGAAAAGCCATTTTGCGCAAGAATGCCGCACCAAAAGTGTCATCAACACCCACTACAATCAGAGCATGAATTCCGCCATGCATTCCCGCATCTGCCCCACCCCTTCAAGTCCCCTCTAAGCCATGGCTGTTTTTACGCCCGTTTCTGAGGAACTTGCAGCCTCCCTCCTGACTGAACTCAATTTGGGTCAATTGACCGAATTGAAGGGCATTGAAGGCGGCATTGAAAACACCAACTACTTCGCTACCACCGACCAAGGCGCTTACGTGCTCACTTTGTTTGAGCGCCTCAATCACGAACAGTTACCCTGCTATTTGTTTTTGATGAAACATTTGGCAGACACAGGCATTCCTGTTCCCAACCCTGCCGCCAACGCAGATGGCGACATCTTGCACACCGTGGCCAACAAACCTGCAGCCGTGGTCAATCGTTTAAATGGCAAAAGTCAACTGCAGCCCGAGGTGGTTCACTGTGCTCAGTTGGGCATGATGTTGGCGCGCATGCATTTGGCAGGTGAGGACTACAACCGAAGCCAACCCAATTTGCGCAGTCTCCCTTGGTGGAATGAAACAGCGCCTGTTGTCATGCCCTACTTGGACGCAGCACAATCCGCCCTTTTAAAAACTGAGTTGGCTTACCAAAATCACATTGCTCAAAGTGCGGCTTATCAAGGTCTTCCCAGAGGGCCCGTGCACGCAGACTTGTTCCGTGACAATGTGATGTTTGATGGTGAAACCCTCACTGGTTTGTTTGACTTTTATTTTGCAGGCGTAGATACGTGGCTTTTCGATTTGGCGGTGTGCCTCAACGATTGGTGCATCGATTTGCCAACGGGCCGTCACGATGCTGAACGCGCTGAAGCCCTCATTCATGCCTACCAATTGGTCAGGCCTTTGCGTCAATCCGAAAGAATCTTGCTACCCGCCATGTTGCGTGCTGGTGCGCTTCGGTTTTGGATTTCCAGGCTGTGGGATTTCCATTTGCCCCGCGATGCCGCCATGTTGATCCCTCACGATCCCACTCACTTTGAACGGGTATTGCGTGAGCGACAGACCTGCCCACTTAAGCTCTGAACATGAAACTTAACGTCGTTCCCGCTAAACAAGGTCTTGTCTGGGTCAAACTGGGCATTAAAACTTTTTGGCGACAGCCCCTTGCATTAACCGGCTTGTTCTTTTTGTTCATGGCTTGGGTGTCTCTGTTGTCCATGGTGCCCATATTAGGCGCCGTCATGGCACTGCTAATTTTGCCTGCGGCCACTTTAGGCCTCATGGTGGGCACTGAGCAAGCTAGCGCTGGCAAATTCCCCATGCCAACCGTCCTCATGATCGCTTTTCGTGCTGGCCAACAGCGTTTAAAAGCCATGTTGGTTTTGGGTGGCTTGTACGCTCTCAGCTTTTTAGCGGTAATGGCCCTTACCACCCTGGTGGATGGCGGAAGTTTTGCCAAAGTTTATTTGGCCAATGCCCCCCTCACACCCGAAATTGTTGAAGCTGCCGATTTTCAAATGGCCATTTGGCTGAGCACCTTTCTCTACATCCCCATGTCCATGATGTTTTGGCATGCACCAGCTTTGGTGCATTGGTATGGCATCCCACCCGTTAAGAGCATGTTTTTCAGTGCTGTTGCCTGTTGGCGCAACCTCGGTGCATTCGCTGTTTACTTGCTGGCTTGGGCTGGCGTTTTTGTAGTGGGCGCTGCCATCATCCTCACCATCAGTAGCGCACTGGGCGGCAGCGAGTTAAGTGCAGCCGTCTTGATGCCAGGTGCTTTGCTCATGAGCGCCAT
>CALPYQ020000222.1 GCA_943327965.2 Singulisphaera sp. GP187 | reverse complement strand
CCGTCCAACTTGGCGTTGTTGACTCTGGAATAGTTGAAACTGCCATCTGCGCCTTGCGTTCGTGTCATGACCAATGATTGCAAAGAATATTGGGCATCGTAGGTGGCTACGCCCCAGCCTAGCAAGTAGGCACTAGAGTCAAAGTTCTGAACCTTGGCAATGTAGGGGCCGAAGTTCATGGCGTTGAGCTTGGCTTTGACACCAATTCGGGCCCACATGTTGACCACAGCTTGGCAAACTTCTTCGTCGTTCACATAGCGATTGTTGGGGCAGTCCAAAGTGAACTCAACACCGTTAGGGTAGCCGGCTTCTGCCAACAACTTTTTGGCGCCTTCCACATCGGCCGGTCCGGTTTTGTCCATGTCGGCGTTGTAGCCGTTAACACCCGGCGCAACAATGATGCTAGCGGGCAATGACAGACCGCGCATGATGCTGCGTTGAATGGCGGGACGGTCAATTGCCATGCTTAAGGCTTTGCGTACGCGCACGTCTTTGAAGAAGTTTTTGCCTTTAGGCGCATATTTCAATTCTTCGCTGCCCAAGTCCAGACCAAAGAAAATGGTGCGAACTTCTGGGCCATCCAAGACGCTGAGGTTGGCCGTGCTGCGCAAGCGCGCCACGTCTTGCGTAGGCAAGTCAGTGACGGCATCGACGTTGCCAGACAGCAGCGCCGCAATGCGTGTGGGGTCAGATTTGATAGGGGTGTAAACAATGTCCGTGACGTTGCCTTGGAGTTTGTCCCACCAAGCTTTGTTGTGCGTCAAAACAACTCGTTGATCGGGCGCCCACTCCTTGATGACATAGGGGCCTGTGCCATTGGTGTGAGTGGAGGCATAGGTAATTTCTTTGGCCTTGTAGTCTTGAATTTTTTCAGACTTGTTTTTGACTGACCAAGCCTTGCTCATGATGAGGAAGGTGGTGAAATTGTTGAGCAAAGTTGGAACAGGTTTGTCCAAGATGACGTCCAAAGTGTGGTCGTCAATTTTTTTCATTTCCTTGACGCCGGCCACATAAATTTGCAAAGTGCCTTGGGGCTGACGGATGCGCTCAAATGAAAACACCACATCGTCTGCTGTAAAGGGCGTGCCGTCATGGAACTTGACGTTTTTGCGCAAATTGAAGCGCATGACTGTGGGGCTCACGTTGGTCCAGCTGGTGGCCAAGGAAGGTTCAATTTTGTAATTCTTGTCGTAGCGCACCAAGCCTTCGTAGGCGTGCCCAACAATGTTGTTGGTGGTGGCGTGGTTTTGAGAATGGGGGTCGAGCGTCAAGATGTCGTTTTGCGCGGCCCATTTAAAATCAACGGCGTGAACACTGGTCACACTCAGTGAAGCCGCCGCCACACCCATGGCCAATGTCAGCAGGCGGGATGCCTTGAGAAAGCGTTGGTACATGCTAAATCCTGTCTAAGTTAAATGACCAAGTCATTCTAGGCAGTGACAGCACGACCCGCAAGTTGTATCAGGGTTATTACGAGCCCTAGAGTCAAGGCTCAGGTTTCAGGCTCCGGGCTTCAGGTGTACCGCTTGTTGCGCAGGTTGTGTTTCATTTCACGCAAAGCCGGCTGCAAGGACTCACCAATGCGCAGCGCCACGGTGGTGGCCAAAATGTCAATGATCAGCAAATGCAAAAGCCGCGACACCATGGGGCTGTAGCGATCGTAGCTTTCGGGGTGATCGGCGGTTAAATGAATTTGACCGGCTGCTGCCAAAGGCGATCCACTGGCGGTGATGACGATGGTGGTGGCGCCGCGTTTGCGGGCAATGTCGCAGGCGTCCATGAGGTCGCGGGTGCGCCCCGAATTGGAAATAACCACTACACAATCGCCTTTGCCCAGCATGGAAGCACTCATCACCTGCATGTGGCCATCGCTGTAGGCAATGGTGTTCATGCCCAAGCGGAAAAATTTGTGCTGTGCATCTTGGGCCACGATACCCGAGTTGCCAACGCCATAAAACTCAATGCGTCTGCCCGTGGCGTGGGTTTCGGCCAAAGCTTGGACCGCTTGGTCCAAAGCAAAAGAGGACGCATCGTTGCGGTATTTCAAAAAAGCGGCCACGGTGTTGTCAATGACTTTGACGGCCACATCGCTGGTCTTGTCGTCGGCATCGACGCTGCGGTGAATGAAGGGCACACCTTCGCTCACACTGCCGGCCAATTTGAGTTTGAAATCGGACAGACCGTCATAGCCCACACTTCTGCAGAAGCGAACCACGGTGGGCTTGCTCACGTGCGCCCGATCGGCCAGTTCGGTCACGGGCAAATTGGCAAAGGCGCGCGGATCTTGCAAAACCAATTTGCCAACGCGCTGCTCAGCAGGCGCCAGAGAAGGCAATGAGGCTTTGATGCGGTCTAGCATGGTTTAGTTTTCCTCTGACCAGCAAAATCCATCTCGCGCAATCATGGCGCTAGAGGCACTGGGGCCCCAGGTGCCAGCGGCATAGTGACGCGGGCCTTGGGTGTCCGTGGCCCAGTGTTGCAAAATGGGTTCGACCCATCGCCAAGCTTCTTCTTGCTCGTCGCTGCGAACAAACAAATTTAAGCGGCCCTCTAAAACGTCCAGTAGCAAGCGCTCGTAGGCACCGACGCGCTCGCTGCCAAAGCGTTTGTCGAAATCGAGGTCGAGGTGCACCGAGCTGAGGTTGGTCGAGCTTTGGTTGCCCGTCTTGATGCGTTTGTGCTGTCCTTCGGCAAACAGGTGCAACTCCAAACCGTCTTTGGGCTGCAAGTGAATGACCAATTTGTTGACGCCCCCGGCTGGCGCTTGAAAAATGGCGTGCGGCGTAGGGCGGAAATTGATTTCAATGTAGCCCTCGCGTGATGCCAAGCGTTTGCCAGTGCGAATGTAGAAGGGCACACCCGCCCAGCGCCAATTGGCAATTTCGGTGCGCAGCGCCACAAAAGTTTCGGTGCTGCTGTTGGGGTTGACGCCGGTTTCTTGGTTGTAGCCATTGACCGCTTGACCGTGCACATTGCCTGCGCTGTACTGTCCGCGCACCACGTGCTGGTTCAGGGTTTCGGTGGTCCAGGGTTTGAGGGCGCGCAAGACTTTGAGCTTTTCATCGCGAATGGCATCGGCGTGCGCGTTGATGGGCGGCTCCATGGCAATGGCACACAGCAATTGCAGCGCATGGTTTTGCACCATGTCTCGCAAGGCGCCGGTGTTTTCATAAAACGCACCCCGCTTCTCTACACCCAGCTCTTCCGCAATGGTGATCTGAATGTTGGCGATGTGCTCGCGGCGCCACAAGGGTTCAAACAAGGCATTGCCAAAACGCATGGCAAACAAGTTTTGTACCGAAGGCTTGCCCAAGTAATGGTCAATCCGGAAAATCTGTTGCTCTTCAAAGACCTTGCGCACGCTTTTGTTGATGGCCTTGTTGGACTTGAGGTCGTGGCCCAAGGGCTTCTCTAAAACGATGCGCGTTTTGGGCGTGTTGAGTTTGGCCACTGCCAACTGTTCGCACACCGTGTTGAACAGGCTGGGCGCTGTGGCCAGGTACATCACCACATGGTCGGTTTCGCGCTCGGCCAATCGGGCGGCCAATTTGGCGTAGTCGTCTGGATTGGACAAATCTACGCGTTCGTAGTGCAGCATGGCCTTGAACCGCGCAAATTCTTCGTCATTGGGCCTTTTGGCGCCCTCGACTTGCTCAAAGCGGGACTGGATGAGCGTGCGATACTGCTCGTCCGACATGCTGTCGCGTGCCACCCCAATGATTCTGCCGCCTTCGGGCAGGGTGCCGTGACGGAATGCTTGGAAAAGGGCCGGCATGAGTTTGCGCCAAACGAGGTCGCCAGTGCCGCCAAAAAAAACTAGATCGAAGGACATGTTTATTTGTTACATAAAAATGAGTTTGTAATGTAACTTTGTTTCATCGATAATTCAAGCCTTGTTTTAATTTTTTTGATATGAACCAACTCGACGCTCTCAAATCTCACACCACCGTGGTGGCTGATACCGGTGATTTCAAGCAACTGGCCCAGTTTCAGCCCCAAGATGCCACCACCAACCCCTCACTTATTTTGAAGGCGGTGCAAAAGCCCGAATATGCGCCCTTGCTTTCGGAGGCAGTTGCAGCGCACAAGGGGCAGCCGCTGGATGTGGT
>CALPYQ020000221.1 GCA_943327965.2 Singulisphaera sp. GP187 | reverse complement strand
GGCCCAAACTTTCAGTTGGCGACCCGACACACGCACAATGCCCACTGCGCCGCGGCCAGGCGCCGTTGCGATGGCGATGATGGGATCTTGATGGCGGGACAACATGGCGTTAGTGGGGCAAGTAAAAAAATAGTCTCAATGCAACAGGGCCGCTTGAGCGGCCCTGAAAAGTTCAATTTAAATGAGAACGAGACCTGCTCATTAGAATTTTGGCAGATTGAACTGTGGCGGTACACCCATGCGAGTGTTAATCATCCATTGCTGCGCAATCGACAAGATGTTGTTGGTAATCCAATACAGCACCAAGCCAGAAGGGAAGAAGAAGAACATCACGCTGAAGATGAGCGGCATGAACCACATCAATTTGGCTTGCATAGGATCGGGTGGCGCGGGGTTCAATGCTGTTTGCAGCAAAGTGGACAGCGTCATGACCACTGGCAAGATGAAGTAGGGGTCGGGTGCAGACAAATCTTGAATCCAACCAATCCAGGGTGCGTTGCGCATTTCAACAGAAGACAGCAACACCCAGTACAAGGCAATGAAAACAGGAATCTGGACCATGATGGGGAAGCAGCCGCCCATGGGATTGACTTTCTCCTCGCGGTAAATGCGCATCATCTCTTGCTGCATTTGCTGAGGGTTGTCTTTGAGACGCTCACGCATTTCCATGATTTTGGGATTGATGGCCTTCATTTTGGCCATGCTGGCATAGGCCTTGGCATTGAGCCAGTAGAAAGCCAACTTGAGCAAGAAGACCAAAGCCACAATGGCCCAGCCCCAGTTTTGGAGGAAGCCATACAAGCGGTCAAGCAACCAGTACAAGGGTTTGGCCAAAACTGTGAGCCAGCCATAGTCTTTGACCAATTCCAAACCGGGCGTCAAAGCCTCCAGCATCTTTTCTTCTTGAGGACCCACAAACAAAGTGGCTTCGAGGGCCTTGGTTTGACCAGGCGCGACTTCGTTGAAGGGCGTGATCATGCCAACTGAATAAAGGTTGGTATCGACCTTGCGAGCAAAATTCTCGCGAACCGTGTTGGCCGGTAAAACCCATGCCGATGCAAAGTAATGCTGCACCATGGCGACATAACCTTGAGGGGCATTTTTTTCAAATTCTGCCTTGCCCTTTTCGATGTCAGTGAACTCAATTTTTTGGTATTTTTTGGCTTCGGTGTAAACCGCTGGACCTGTAAAGGTTGAGTAAAACGCAGACTCACCTTCGGGCTTGTTGCCATCACGCACCAATTGCACATAGAGCTGCGGCGAGACTGCGGCGCTGCCAGTATTGATAACCTGGTGATTGACCTTGATGGCGTAGCTGCCACGGGTCAGGGTGTAAGTTTTGACCAACTTCAAACCACCCACATCGGCCGACTCAAAGTTAAGGACCAATTCGTTTTGACCGTCTTTGAGGGCTTGCTCCCCTGTGAATTTCATGGGGGTTTTGTGCGATGCAAATGAGCCGCCGATCAAACCGGTTTGAGCGACATAAACGCGAGCCCTGCTTTCGTCTAGCAACACAAACGGCTTTTTGCTGTCGACCAAGTCACCATACTTCAAGAACTCGGCGAACAAAAGCGTACCGCCTTCCGTGTCAAAGCGGAGCTTTAAGACATCGGTGCTGACATCGATGCGCTCGCGGCTTGTCGCTGCATTGCTGGCTGCAGCGCTGCTGGGAACTTGTGAAGGGCCTGCCGCAGTAGTCGTTGCAGTGCTGCTGGCTGTGGGCACTGAGCCAGAAGCCGCAGGCGTGTTGCTGGCGGCCGTATTCTCAGCGGTTGCAGCAACAGGCTTAGGGAAGAAGGTGGCTTTGTGGCCGTTGTAAATTTGCCATTGGTCCCAAAGGAGAACCATGGAGAAGCCAAAAATGACCCATAGAAAGGTGCGGCGTATATCGTTCATGAAGACTTCTTCGAAGAGGGATGAGTTAACGGGTGATGCAATAAACGCGAAAGCCACTGGGGTGCTTTTTCGGGCACAGGATCGTGGCCACCGTTGCACCAGGGGTGACAACGGCCAAGGCGTTTGAGGGTGAGATAGCTGCCAACGCCTGCACCGTGTTGCTTCAAGGCATCTATGGCGTACAAAGAGCAGGTAGGCTCAAACCGACATGCCGATCCTAACCAAGGGCTGAGGAAAAGGCGATAACCTTTCACAAGACCGATTAATAGCTTTTGCATCATGGCTGTCGGGCTGCGCGTTCAAACAGCTGCTCTAGCTCAAGGCGAACAGCCTGTTTGAGCATGGGGGATGTGGCGCTGATGAATTCCTTCCGGTTGAACTCGGAACGCAAGCGAACCACATGCGCGGCACAGGGCAAGCGAACTTCAAAAGCAGCACTGATGGCATAAATTTGACGCTTGATGGCGTTGCGCGTTACGGCGCGTCGGGCCCAGCGCTTGGGCACCATGGCGCCCAACCAAACTTCATGCGATTGGAACAGTGCAGTGGAGGGTGCGCTGTTGGGGGCACTTGAAGGTGCACTTGAAGCACCGGAGTGAGCGGCTTGCGGCACCTGGGTGTCAGCCAAAGGCTGAGATTCAGGCAGGTTTAAGCGATGCAAAGCAAAATGGGGCGTGCGTGAGACCGTGCCGCCGGAAAGGGCGGCTTGAAACTGGGGTCGTGTTTTTAAGCGCTGCACACCACTGCCGAGGCATTGAGTTGCTCAGCAGCCAAGCCATTTGAGGGCTAGGCTTAAGCGGCCAGACGTTTACGGCCCTTGGCGCGGCGTGCGTTGATCACAGCACGGCCACCACGGGTTTTCATGCGAACCAAAAAGCCGTGAGTACGTGCGCGGCGTGTCTTTGAGGGTTGGTATGTGCGTTTCATTTGAATCAGTAATTTTTTAGGGAAAGCCGGCGATTATCGCAAACTTTCAGGCCTTGGTAAACCCTTGGCACCCATACTTTCAACTTTCACATTGAATAAAACCATGCGGCAGTTTGAAATTTCTGGTTTATGATTCCCAAAAGTCCCATGTTTTGCATGTGGATAAACTCTTGATAAAGTTACTTTTAGACCGCATGATTCTCCCAACTGTCCACAACCAAGGTGCATTGCAATGAGCAGTGGACAGCACCCAACTGACGCAGACGAAGCAGGCCAAGCCCTCTGGCAAGTCTGCCTCGATGAGCTGGCACAGGAGCTTCCTGAGCAACAGTTCAACACCTGGATCAAGCCACTCACCGCACAAGTTTCAAATGACTTTTCAAAGGTCACTTTGTTTGTTGCCAACCGGTTCAAATTAGATTGGATTCGCGCCCAGTACAGCGCCAAACTGGCCGATGTCTTGTCCAGATTGCATGGTCAAAAAATCCAAATTGAGTTAGCGCTTGCTACCAGAGAAGTACAAGGAAAAACGGCCTTTTCTATGGCCAAGTCTGCCCTTGAAGCGCAGCCTGAATTTGTTGATCCTGCGGAAGATGCGCAGGCCGATGCCAAGCGCCACCGACTCAACACCGCATTGACGTTTGACACGCTGGTCGAGGGTTCTGCCAATCGCATGGCACGTGCAGCAGCCATGCATGTGGCCACCATGCCTGGGCACCTTTACAACCCCTTGTTTATCTACGGCGGTGTGGGCCTGGGCAAGACGCACTTGGTGCATGCTGTGGGCAACAAATTGTTGGCGGACCGGCCCGATGCCAAAGTTCTCTACATCCATGCCGAACAATTTGTGTCAGATGTGGTCAAGGCCTATCAACGCAAAACCTTTGACGAGTTCAAAACCCGTTATCACTCCTTGGATTTGTTGCTGATTGATGACGTTCAGTTTTTTGCCAACAAAGAGCGTACCCAAGAAGAGTTTTTCAATGCCTTTGAGGCTTTATTGGCCAAAAAGTCACACTTGGTGATGACCAGCGACACCTATCCCAAAGGTTTGACTGATATACATGAACGCCTGGTATCGCGCTTTGATTCAGGCCTCACCGTGGCCATTGAGCCGCCTGAATTGGAAATGCGGGTTGCCATTTTGATCAGCAAGGCGCGCCACGAAGGTGTTGAAATGCCTGAAGAAGTGGCCTTTTTCGCCGCCAAAAACGTGCGCTCCAACGTGCGCGAGCTAGAAGGCGCGCTGCGCAAAATTTTGGCTTATTCGCGCTTCAATCAAAAAGACATCTCC
>CALPYQ020000220.1 GCA_943327965.2 Singulisphaera sp. GP187 | reverse complement strand
CTCGGCCATGATTGGCTTGCCCATCCAGCACTGATCATTGGCCCCTTCAATTACAACAACAGCCCATGTCCAATACAGCCACCCTAGAAACAGTGGTCCAAACCTATTTGGACACACCCAGTCAGCCAGCCTTGAAGCTGCCACCCAAATCTTGCGATGCCCATGTGCATGTCTTTGGACCTAGAGACAAATTTCCGTATTCACCCACCCGCAAAATTACGCCTGCCGATGCTTCCAAAGAAAAACTTTTTGCATTGCACAAGTCGTTTGGTATTGAGCGGTGCGTCATCGTTCAATCGGTAGTTCATGGCAATGACAACAGCGTGGTAGAAGACGCCATAGAGGCCGGTGGCGGCAACTACTTAGGCGTTGCTTTAACACCGATTGATGTCTCCGATCAAGAACTCAAGCGCCTGGCCAGCAAAGGCTTTAGAGCACTTCGATTTAACTTCATGAAGCACCTGACTGGTGGCTTTGATGTCAACGATGTCCTCAAACTGACCCCTCGATTGGCCAGTTTAGGTATGCACTTGCAAGTCCATTTTGAAAGTGAATTGGTTCACAGTGTGGGGCATGCACTCCTTCAAAGCGCTGTCCCTGTCGTGATTGATCACATGGCACGCGTTGACGCCACACTGGGTAAGGACCATGCCGATTTTAAGGCGCTCATGAAATTGCTAGACCACCAACACATGCACGTCAAAGTGAGTGGCATTGATCGCATTGAGGCCACTTCACATGCCGGAAGCGGGTATCCAATGGGAACCCAATTGGCAGCTTGTCTGGTGGCTAAATTTCCAGATCAATGTGTGTGGGGTTTAGATTGGCCGCACCCCAATCACACGCATATACCTGACGATGGTGAGTTGGTCGATGCCTTGGTCAAGATAGCGCCTAGTGCCGAAGCATTGCAGCGTTTGCTGGTGACCAATCCACAAGCCCTGTACCGTTTTATTTAAATGACATAAATTCTCGCAATGAATGATTCATCCCCGCCCATCCTCGACAGCCATCAACTCAAAGCGGTTTGTCAGAGTGATCCCAAACAATGCGTCTGTTCCTTGAAGCATTGCCAAGGCTGGGAGAGTGTCAGTGATGATCGTTGGCCTGCAGCACAATTGCAAATCAAAGGGACCCTTAGACGATCTTTGGCCGAAGGTCAAACCGAAGCTACTTTTGAAGAGTTCCATCCGGATGGCACTCGCTACGACTCCCCCCAAGCGCCTGTTGCCCCCACGTTTTTTCCATACAACCGCTGTGATGTTTTTGCGTGCAGCCAGTGCGGATGTGGCGTTCTGAAGTACACCGAATATGGCGGCTATTACGTAGACCATCGCGTTAGATTAATTAATGCTGATTTGGTGGTCGATGCAAACGCCTCATGACTTAAACAGACGCCATGAATAACACAACAAAGCCTGTCTATCGAATTGGTTCTGGCGCCGGTTTTGCAGGCGACCGAGTAGATCCTGCGGTGGCTTTGGCGGCATCGGGTCAAGTTGATGCCGTTGCGCTAGAGTGCCTTGCTGAACGTACTTTGGTGCCAGCCATCAAGGCTCGTGCAGAAAATCCCAACGCAGGCTTTGACACTCGTCTGCGCCGTCGCTTGACGCCTTTGTTGCCAGCAGCCGCCAAGACAAACTGCAAAATCATTTCAAATTTGGGCGCTGCAAATCCTGCTGCGGCAGGCCAAGCCATTGCTGAATTGGCCAAGTCGCTGGGCGTATCTGGTTTGCGGATTGCTGCCCTTGAGGGCGATGATGTCATGGCGCTGGCCCATCAAGTTCAATGGGCGAAGCCATTGGCAGGTCGTTTAATTGGGGCACATGCCTATTTAGGTTGCGTCCCCATGGCTGAAGCGTTGGAAGACGGTGCAGATGTGGTTGTTACAGGACGTGTGGCAGATTCAGCCTTGTTTGCTGCACCCGTTCGTCAATTTTTAAACCATGATGCCAATGCGTTGGCTGGCGCGTTAACCGTGGGACATCTGTTGGAGTGTGGCGGGCAACTGACCGGTGGCAACTACGACACCTTTGGCGGGCATCTGCCGGGCAACCCATTGTCTGCTGCTGACTTTGCCAATTTAGGCTATCCCTTGGCGCATGTGTATGCCGACGGCACAGCAGACATTACCGTGCTGGAGGGTGCACCCGCCATTGTGGATGCACTCACCTGTACCTTGCAATTGTTGTATGAAGTGCATGATCCATTTAGATACATCACGCCCGATTTGATACTCGATTTTTCGAACATCCAATTTGAGCAAATTGGTCATCAGCGCATCCGCATGACAGGCGCCAAGACTTCTGGACCACCGCCCACTTTAAAAGTGGCTGGCTTTATGGAGCTGCCTGGATTTATTGCAGATTGCGAGATCGGTTTTGCGGGTACGGGTGCGTATGACCGTGCCAAGCGTGCCGCAGACACTTTGCGCATGCGTTTGTCAGATTGGTCGGATGACGATGTGTCGATCGATTTGGTGGGCGTTAACTCTGTTTTGCGAGCAGGTTCATTGCAGGCATCCGCACCGGCTGAGCTTCGGGTTCATGTGTCTGCAAGGTGCAAGGATGCTGAAATGGCGCAGGTCATCGAGGACGAAATTTATACCTTGACCTTGTCGGGGCCTGCAGGCGGATGCAGTGTTCGAAGTGAGCGCCGCAATCGCATTGAAATCTTGGACGGTTTCATTGATCCGTCGCTGGTCAAAACCAATATTCGCTGGAGTCGGTCATGAGAATTGGAGACATTGCAGTTGGCCGAGCAGGTGACAAAGGGGACATGCTTGACCTGACGCTGGTCGCTCAAGATGAAGCGGCTTATCAGCTTTTGAGCAAGGCATTGACTACCAAGGCGGTGGCTCAGATGCTCAACAAAGTGGTACCGGGACCCGCTCTTCGTTATGACCTGCCAGGCCTCAAAGCCTTGAAGTTTGTCATGCCCGAGGCATTGCTAGGGGGCGTTTATGCCACGCTGCGTCCTGGGTTGCATTGGCAAAAGGCAGCAGTTTGGTTGCTACTCGATTTGGACATTGAACCCAAGACACTGGCATTGAGCTTGTCAGTCGACAAAGCCCTCTAGTAAATCAACGGGATCGCCAAAGCGACTGGCCATTTCAATCACTTCAGGGTCTTTAAGCGCACATAGAAAACCCTGATCGATGAGTGTGTTGCTGCCCGCTTTGACGGTACCGTCTAGCGTAATCAGGTCCATGTGGACCGGTGGTTCTTCCCAGTCTGGCATGACACGTCGGATGTAGTCACTGGGCTTGGCCAGATCAATGCCAAAGTGCAAGGCCCCTGGTGAGTTGGAGCCTGCGGGGTACACGGTGTGTCTGGGTGACTTGGGGTTGAAGCCGCAACCACCGCCTTCAATCATTCTGCCGCCCACCAGCATGTCGCGCAAGATGGTGGCTTCCTGTGATTGTCCAGTGACCTGACTCACGTATTCACCTTCAAAGTGAACACCAATGCGCTCTTCGAAGGGCTTTGGAAAACCCACAGCCCATTGCGGATACAAGACCCCGCTCATTTTTGTGGGGATGGACAAGTTGTTTTTGACTGAATTGTGATCCCACAAATTGGGGCCATGCGTGGGCAAGTAATGGACATACGCCCCATCGGTTTCTGCAGTCATTAAGCCGCGCCAACGGTTGGTCGACAGTTGGTTGCTGCGCATCTCTTGCGTAAAGTGAATTTTGAAATCGCTGCCGCGCACATCGGAAAACTGCAAATCGAATTCGCCCTCTTGGGGATAACGTTTGGCGGTAGCTTGAATGATGGCACCAATGACATCAATGGGAAATCTAGCCTCAGGCGTGTGCAGCAGATCCAAATTTCTGAAGTACGTGATCTTGACCCACCGCTGGCCTTTGCGCCGCATGGCAATGAAGAAAGGATCAATGATGGAACAGAACCAAGTAGACACAACAAACTGAGAGGCTTCAACCAAAGCCTTGATGTGCTCAGGCATGGCTGTAACGCGTGAGTGCGGCTCGGTGTAAATTCGGACTGTGGCCCCTCTGGCTTTGGCAAGACCAATGACGGCATCAATCACCCGATGATCGAGCAGAGGGTCGGACAAAATGAGCACTTGATCGCCGGGCCGGATGGCAAACACCCTCT